>NZ_JCAQHY010000007.1:0-161349 GCF_059621045.1 Vagococcus sp. WN80Y | reverse complement strand
AACAGATACCTAGAAAAAATTTGTATTCTTCTCTAGGTTTATTTATGTTGCATTAAAAATCACAACAAACAATTTTAAAATAGTTCAGTTTTTACTTGACCTTTTTATAGCTGGCTTAATAGTAACTCTATCTATTTGTTGATACAGTTTCATTATATATGTTAATTATTATTAATGGAAGAGTAATTGTACGTTTGTGTTTTTTTTAGTTATTAAAGATACATTTAATTATTTAATTATTTTTTTAAAATCATTTTTATCATTATCGGTTAAAATTGTACCATTTATGAAACTCGTATAAAATTATGTGTCTAATTTCGTCATAGTCTATTTTTTGATTAGCAACGTAAATACTTCGGGAATCGTGACCTTGAATTGTGCCAATAATCGCTTCGTGGTACTGTTCTGCTTGAGTGACGTCTTTTTTTTGAATGACAATAGGAAGATTTTTTAGTAAGGCTTGTTCTAAGAGTTCACTGATTTCTTTATGTGACAGTTGGGGCTTTTGAGGGATTAGTTGAGCTTCCTTTTCTCCAAGAGCCTCCATCATGGCAGTATGTTCTGAGAGATAAAAACCAGCCCATTTTTTCATCCCTCTATCTTGATAATTATCGAAAAAGCCTGCTTCATCCGAGTTCATTGTAGTCCCTCCAAACCGCCAGCATGGCCACCTACTAAATTGCTGCGAGAAATAGCTGTCCCGCCTTCCAATAATGAGTTTGCATGAAGAAGAGCATCATAACCGTATCGTTGTCTAATAGTATCAACCAATGAATCTAAGCGGTGGTTTGCTAGCTGTTTATTGCTTTCGGTAAAAAGGTCTAGCTGAATATCAGTGTGCTCGACTAGACTTGAATAGGTGATTCCGAGGTGGCGAACGGTTTGCCCCTGCCAATGCCGATTGAATAAAGTTAAACAATAGTCAGCTAATTTTAGAGAGTGATTGGTCATTGGGATTTTCATCTGTCTTGAAAAATGTCGTTTACCCTCTGAGTCAGTATCTGAAAAACCGACAAAAAGCTGAATACACTCAGTTTGATAATGATTCTTGCGCAAGCGAGCGGCAACTTGATCAGCCATCTCACGAATGACGATTTCAATTTCGTCTTGCTTGGTGTAATCTCTGGTTAATATCTGAGAATTATTGAGTGACTTTTCTTGGGGAAGATATCGATCAGCTAAGTGACTTCGATCTACTCCCCAAGCATGTGCCCAGAGCTGTTCACCGATGATTCCCAGGCGTTCTTTTAGCCGGAATTGGTCTGTATGAGCCAATTCATAAATCGATGTGATTCCCATTTTATTTAGTGTTTTAGCTGTTCGGTGACCAATTCCCCACATCTCAGTCATAGGTGAGATTTTCCAAATAGTGTTAGGAACGTCTTCGTAGCGCCATGTTGCGATGAAGTCATCATTGTGCTTAGCTTCAATGTCTAAGGCGACTTTTGCTAATAAGGGATTATCACCAATGCCAATGGTGCAGTAAAGTCCTGATTCTGTTAAAATGGTGGTTTTAATTATTTGTGCCACCTCATAAGCATTTTTACCAAAGAGGTGATAACTATGGGTAATATCAATAAAGAATTCATCGACTGAGTAGCAAAAAAAATCCTCATCGGCCGCAAATCTTCGAATGATTTCGGCAATCTCCATGTTCCTTTTGAGGTATAAAGACATTCGAGGAGGGACAATTTTTAAGTCAGGATGCTCAGGTAAATCAAATTTACGCATAACATTGGTAATACCGAGTCGTTCTTTGGCTGCAGGAGAAGAGGCTAAAATTAAGCCTCCGATGTTTTCTCCGTTACTCATGACGACTAACATTGTCTCAAGTGGTGGCCATCCGTTTTCAACACACTCGATTGATGCATAAAATGATTTCATATCGATACACAAAATCTCTCTTCTAGGCTCGTTATCATATCGTTTATCGCTCATTTTAATCTCTCTCCAGTATAAAATAGTAATGAGGAACATTTGTACATACCTAATTATACGAACGTATGTTCTTTTTGTAAAGGAAGAAATAGTTAAGTATAAATGGAAAAATAGCAAGTGGATATGATAGACTAATTATAAGAGCCTTATAGAAAGGATTGTTATTATGGTGAAACAACGAAGTAATTTCTCGGAACAGTTGAGTTAACTGACAGAACTGAGCTGAGTTGAATCATGCATTAGTCACAATCTGTCAGTGGTTCTCTGTTCCGCTTCTAACCTGATGATAAAGTGTAAGGAAGAAAGGAAGAGAAAGATGATAACAAAAGAACAGGCTAAAGTAATGTGGCAATTAGAGGAGAAAAGAGGATTCTCAGGGTGGGATTTTTCGTATCTCGACGATCGTTGGAAGTTGTCTGAAGTACCATGGGAGTATGAAAATTTGATAAAGGATCATCTAAAGTTAACAGACATGCTGCTGGATATGGGGACAGGTGGCGGCGAGTTTTTACTGACCTTAAAGCATCCTTATTTACAAATTGCTGCGACGGAGGGCTGGTTACCAAATTTTAATTTGCTACAGAAGCAATTAGTTCCCTTAGGAATAGCGGTACAATTTGTTGAAGAGGATGACCAATTAGCTTTTCCTGATCAGATGTTTGATTTAGTTATCAATCGGCATGAATCATTTGATATTAAAGAAGTGAGCCGAGTACTAAAGCCAGGTGGGATTTTTATTACTCAGCAAGTCGCAACTGGAAATAATCAACGGTTGATTCAATTGATGACACCGAATATGCCACCTCTTTTTCCCGAGGTTAATTTAAAAGCGATGAGTCAAGCTTTTATTACTCATGGTTTCGAGGTACTTTTGGCTGAAGAGGCGTCATTGCCCTTTTATTTTTTTGATGTGGGGGCATTTGTTTATTATGCGAAAGCAATTCCTTGGGAATTTCCTAATTTTTCTGTTGAGAAAAATGTCGAGGAGCTTTGGCAACTACAAAAAGAAATTGAAGAGGTTGGCTACATAGAAAGCAGAGAAGAGCGTTTCATTTTAGTTGGAAAAAAAGAAAGTTAAATCAATAAAAGACGAGAAAAGGTTCTTTTCTCGTCTTTTGTTGACTCATAATAGTTAAAAACTAGGCTTCGACAACTGTTTCACTTTTTGAAGGGAGTGGAATAGATATTTCTACAATACCATCTAGCTGGATAATACTTAGAGAATCTTTGTCGTCGGGGTCTTTTACTAGCCGTCTAAGGACAGTCTCAACCTCATCTTTTTTGATGTTACGTTGTTTATTTGTAATCAGTATTTCTTTATGAGCAGGGGCTTCAGTATAGATAACGGAAGTTTTCCCAAGCGTAAACACTTTAATAAAGTTCGCATCAGTGCTTTCTAATTGTTTGTTGACTAAATCAGGATAACTATTAGTGACGTCAATCAGTTTCATTTCTCTCACCTCACACATTCATTTTACAAATCGGAATACTTAAGGTTAAGCTTTCTGATTCTTTATAAGATTGTCTTAAGCATAGTATAACGCTTTTGCCTCAATAACTCAAAGATATCTGCTTGATTTTTATGCAAAAAATGTGCTTTTTATACTAAGTAACTGAAATCGTTGAAAACGTTTCGTTTTTTCTATTTAGATCAGTGATTGGATAGGATAGTTCTAGCTTTTTTTAGCCATTCATGAATGGTGGGCTTAAATAAAAGAAAAATAGAGACTTAGCAAATGAAAAAGTGATGGGCTAAGTCTCTATGTTTCTCTTTAGCGATAATTAGTTAGGAATATCTTCTGTTATAACTATCGCTTCTTCTTGTAGAACGGCAATTTGGTCATCCTCATCAATAACCGCTTGTAGTTGTTTAATGGTTGGATGATCTAAGTAAAACTCTGCAATATTATCTTCTAGTTGCTCTTGAATTACTCGGCGAAGTGGGCGAGCCCCCATTGTTGGATCGTAACCTAAATCGACTAACTTTTCTTTCACAGCAGGAGTTACATTGATGTGAAGGTGTTGATCAGCTAGCATTCTGTTGACATCAGCCAACATTAAATCAACGATTGTTAAGAGACTTTCCTTAGTCAATGGTTGGAATTCGATAATTCCGTCAAATCGGTTTAAGAACTCTGGCTTAAAGTATTGATCTAAACGGTCCAATATCGCTCGTGATTTACTTTCTCGACTTGCGCCAAAGCCAACATTTGCTTCTACGTTACTTGTTCCAGCATTACTGGTCATGATGATTAAGGTGTCCTTAAAGCTAACAGTTCGTCCTTGAGAATCAGTTAAACGTCCGTCATCAAGAATTTGTAAGAACATATGTAAAACATCTGGATGGGCTTTTTCAACTTCATCTAATAAGATTAAACTGTAAGGATTACGACGAACTTGTTCGGTTAATTGACCAGCTTCATCATAGCCAACATAGCCAGGAGGAGCTCCAATTAGTTTCGCTACACTATGTTTTTCCATAAATTCACTCATATCAAAACGGATCATTGTTTCATCAGAGCCAAACATTTCAAGCGCTAATTGTTTCGCCAATTCTGTTTTCCCAACACCAGTCGGCCCTACGAATAGGAAGGAACCAATTGGTCGACTCTTTTTATTTAGACCAACACGGTTACGACGAATAGCTTTGGCTACTTTATCGACAGCCTCATCTTGACCAATGACGTGATGTCTTAAATCAGTTGCTAAGTTTTTCAATTGAGTTTGTTCTTTTTCTTTCAAATCACCAACTGGGATACCTGTTTGCATTTCAACGACTTTTTCCATGTCTTTTTCGGTGACAATTGGCATATCCTCATCACTGACTTGTTTGTCTTTTAAGGCGGTTAATTTGGCCACTTGATCACGATAGTAAGCAGCTTTTTCATAATCTTCTTCAACAGAGGCAAGTTGTTTTTGCTTTTCTGCCTCTACTAGGCGCTCTTCAATAACTTTTGGGTCCATAGTTTGAATAGTTAAATTCTTTTTTGACCCTGTTTCATCTAATAGATCGATTGCTTTATCAGGTAAAAATCGGTCTTGGATGTAGCGACTAGAAAGTGTAACTGCACTATTAATCGCCTCATCAGTATATTTAACATGATGATAGTCTTCGTAGCGTTTTTGAATCCCTTGAAGAATCTTTATGGTTTCTTCCTGTGTTGGTTCGTTAACTTGAACAGGCTGTAAACGTCGTTCTAAAGCAGCGTCTTTTTCAATGATTCGATATTCATTGAGGGTTGTAGCTCCTACCATTTGCAACTCGCCTCGAGCTAAAGCTGGTTTCAAGATATTTCCTGCATCCATGTTGCCATCCCCAGCGCTCCCAGCACCAACTAACTCGTGAACTTCATCAATAAAGAGGATAATTCGTTTATCATTTTGAACCTCAGTCATTAATTGTTGCATCCGCTCTTCAAACTGACCACGAATCCCTGTTCCTTGAACTAATGACACGACATCCAACTGGATCACTTCTTTATCTGCAAGCTTTTGCGGAATATCACCACTTGCGATCATTAGCGCCAAACCTTCGGCAACAGCTGTTTTACCAACTCCAGGTTCCCCAATTAAGACAGGGTTATTTTTAGTTCTTCGGTTAAGAATTTCAATCACACGAGTTATTTCTTGGTCACGACCAATAACAGGATCGATTTTCCCTGCTCTAGCTTGTTCTGTTAAGTTTAATCCGTATTCATCCAAGAGAGTTCGTTTCCCACCGTTTTGAGGGCCACGAGGAGGCAAGCCTCCCCCACCTTGTTGTGGATTCAGTTGATTTGGTTGTCCTTGCTGATTTCCCATTTGTTGAGAGAGGGCGCGGAACCAATCATCAATTGAACTAAAACCATAAGGATCTTGGTTTGCTGCCATTTTATGTTGACCTTGTTGTTGGGCTTTTAATTCTTGGTAACAACTTTGGCAATAATCTAATTGTTTTCTTTCGCCTCCGACATTTGCATAGAGGTGAATGGAGGCTTCATTTTTTTGACATTTTTGACATAGCATTCATGCTCACATCCTTTTATTAGTTGTCTAGCTAAATCGGTTTGACCAATCCTAATCAAACAAGGATTAATCATTAGCCTATTGGTTAAAACGGGGTTGACCTATTTTGACCTTTGAATTAATTATAACATTTTTTTTGAGACAATCAAGAAATGTGATTGCCCATTTATCAGAGCTGTTTATTTCTTATTTAAAGGTAAGGGGTTTAGATGAGCTAGCTATCGAAAATGTGCTAAAATAGAGACATCCTTTCAATTATTCTTTATTTCTCAGTTACTAGATAATTAGGAGTAAGGCAGACAATTAAAAATAGAAGGGATCAGACTAATATGTTTCAAAAAGAAAAGCAGTTAGTATTAATCTGATATTATGGAAGGTGAGGTGGAAAAATGATTGTTAATCCTTATGAAGAACAGCTAAAAAAATTAGTGTCAGGGGAGCTTCAAGACCTTGTGGTAGAGCAAGAAGATTTTTTAGTTTTTCGTGAGGCATGGCTGGCTCATCCTCAGCGGAAAGAGATTGTAGGCGAGGCCGGTTTAAATGGTCGAATTGTTTATAGATTTCTGAAAGAAATGTAAAAAATTGAAAATATTAGGTGAAACTTCGTCAAAAGATATAAAAATGTTGTAACTGTGCCAAAAAAATGGTAATCTTTACAATTGAAAGGGTAAATAATTAAAACCTTAAATTTAGTCCATGAAAGGCTTTAAGTAAAACCCTCGATTAAACAAAAACATACTCAAAGGAGAACGATTCTTATGGAAAAAAAAGATTTTCACATTGTAGCTGATACAGGGATTCATGCACGTCCTGCAACTTTACTAGTTCAAACTGCTAGCAAATTTAACTCTGATATTAACTTGGAGTATAAAGGCAAATCAGTTAACTTAAAATCAATTATGGGTGTTATGTCTCTTGGTGTAGGCCAAGGTGCTGACGTCACTATTTCAATTGAAGGTGCTGACGAAACTGAAGCTTTAGCAGCAATTGTTGAAACAATGACTAAAGAAGGCTTGTCTGAATAATGGCGGAAATGTTAAAAGGGATTGCGGCAAGTGATGGTGTTGCTATTGCAAAAGCTTATTTGTTAATGCAGCCTGATTTGTCATTTTCTAAAAAAACAGTAGAAGATTCTGAAGGTGAACTGGCTCGTCTTGAAGGCGCGTTAGCTAAATCAACAGAAGAATTACAAGCCATTCGTAATAAGGCAGCTGAAACATTAGGTGAGGAAGAAGCGCAAGTTTTTGATGCTCATTTGATGGTCTTATCTGATCCAGAAATGATCGGCAGTATTGAAACAAGTATTCGTGACAACAAAACGAATGCTGAATCTGGTTTAAAAGAAGTTACTGATATGTTCATTGGTATGTTTGAAGGCATGGAAGATAATCCTTACATGCAAGAACGTGCTGCAGACATTAAAGACGTAACTAAGCGTGTTTTAAGTCACTTATTAGGAGTTAAATTGCCAAATCCATCAATGATTGATGAAGAGGTAGTAGTAGTCGCTCATGACTTAACGCCAAGTGATACAGCACAATTAGATCGTCGTTTTGTTAAAGCGTTTGTGACGGATATTGGGGGACGTACGTCTCACTCAGCTATTATGGCGCGCTCTCTTGAAATTCCAGCAATTGTTGGAACTATGGAAGTAACGACTAAAGTAGCTGAAGGCGATATTTTAGCTGTCAATGGTATTGATGGCGAAGTATTCATTCACCCGACTGACGAACAAAAACAAGCGGTAGAAGCAAAAGGTGACGAGTTTGCTGCTCAAAAAGTTGAATGGGAAAAGCTGAAAAATGCTGAAACCGTTACAGCGGACGGTAAACATATTGAATTAGGTGCAAACATTGGTACACCAAAAGATCTTGATGGCGTTAGAAATAATGGTGCGGAGGCGATCGGTTTATACCGGACGGAATTCCTATACATGGACTCACCTGATTTCCCAACGGAAGAAGATCAGTACCAAGCCTATAAAGCGGTGTTAGAAGGCATGAATGGTAAGCCAGTTGTTGTTCGTACAATGGACATCGGTGGCGATAAAGAATTGCCATACTTAACACTACCACATGAAATGAACCCATTCTTGGGCTATCGTGCAATCCGTATTTGTTTAGCTGAAGATGAAATGTTCCGGACACAGTTACGTGCGCTTTTACGTGCGTCAGTTCATGGACCACTTCGTATTATGTTCCCAATGATTGCGACACTTCAAGAATTTAGAAGTGCAAAAGGTCTATTGGAAGAAGAAAAGGCTAAATTGGTTGCTGAAGGTGTGACAGTATCTGATGATATTCAAGTTGGTATCATGATCGAAATTCCAGCTGCGGCTGTAATTGCGGACAAATTCGCTAAAGAGGTTGACTTCTTTAGTGTTGGTACGAACGATTTGATTCAATATACAATGGCTGCTGACCGGATGAATGAGCGCGTTTCTTACTTGTATCAACCATATAACCCTGCTATCTTACGTTTGCTTAAGAACGTGATTGATTCAGCTCATGCTGAAGGTAAATGGGCGGGTATGTGTGGCGAAATGGCTGGGGATCAAACAGCTGTACCGTTACTTGTTGGTCTAGGTTTAGATGAGTTTTCAATGAGTGCTACTAGCATCTTGAAAACACGTAGCTTGATGAAACGTTTAGATACAGCTAAGATGGCTGAATTGGCTGATAGAGCAATCAATGATTGTGATACAGCGGATGAAGTTGTTGCGTTAGTTGAAGAGTATACTAAATAATAAATTGAAGCCCCGAGTCAGTTCAAGTTGCTGACTCAGGGCTTTTTTGTTTATCTGACTGTTCCAAAGTAATAAGGCTTTTCTAAGAAACAGCGATAGATTTATGAAATCTGATTAATTATGGTATAATATCTCAAGAAGAAAATTGTCATACATTAACCTTGAGGTCAGATAAAAGGAAGTATGCGACACTTATTGAAACAAGTAGAAGGCTAAAGCTTAGGGACAACCTTAGTAATGTTATTGTAACTATTGGAGGGAACTGTATGAAAGTATTACTGTATTTTGAAGGCGAGTTCGCCTTAGCAAAATCAGGCATCGGGCGGGCTTTAGAGCATCAAAAGAGGGCGCTAACCGAGGTGGGAATTGCGTATACGACAGACTCTACTTGTACTGATTACGATATTTTACACATTAATACATATGGAATAAACAGTAAGCTGATGATAAAGAAGGCTCGGAAAATGGGAAAAAAAGTGATTTATCACGCTCATTCGACGGAAGAAGATTTCAGAAATTCATTTATTGGGTCTAATCAAGTTTCGCCATTGGTTAAGAAATACTTAGTAAGTCTTTATACTAAGGCTGACTATCTAATCACTCCAACGCCTTACTCTAAACGATTATTAGAGGACTATGGAATAAAGTTACCAATTCGGGCGATTTCAAATGGAATTGATTTGGAAAGATATGCGAAAGATTCTCGGAAAGAGGAACTTTTTAGGAATTATTTTCAGATTTCTGAGGATGAAAAGGTCATTATTTGTGTCGGGCTGTATTTTGAGCGGAAAGGTATTACTGATTTTATTAAATTGGCAGAAGAATTTCCGGATTACCGGTTTATCTGGTTTGGTCATACGCCACTTCTATCTGTTCCTGTACATGTAAGAAAGCTCGTGCTAGAGGATCACCCAGAAAATGTTGAATTTCCAGGCTATATTAAAGGCGATATTATTGAGGGGGCTTTTTCGGCCTCCGATTTATTCTTTTTTCCTTCTTACGAAGAAACTGAGGGAATTGTGGTATTAGAAGCTTTGGCCAGCCATCAATGTGTCTTGGTCCGAGATATACCTGTCTACGATGATTGGTTGGAGGATGGGATTAATTGTTATAAGGGTGCTTCAAATCAAGAGTTTTATGATTTAATTAAAGGAATTGTTGAAGGGGAGTTGCCCGATACTCGTCAACAGGCTTTTGAAGTAGCAAAACAAAGAAGTATTGTTGAAGTTGGTAAGGGGCTGAAAGAAGTTTATGAGGAGCTTTTATCTTCAAAGACAATGACGTCAACGGATGCTGATTACGCTTATCAGCAAAATTAGTTTAGTGTAGGGGATATCAGGTAATATGGAGGAAAGAACAGTGAAAATTGGTTTTTTTACGGATACGTATTTTCCACAAATTAGTGGCGTTGCTACATCCATTAAAACGTTAAAAAATGAATTAGAAAAAAAGGGACATGAGGTTATTATTTTTACGACATCAGATCCTAATGCAGAAGAAGAGTCTGGAATTGTCAGAATGCCAAGCATCCCTTTTATTTCGTTTAAGGATCGCCGTGTTGTGGTGAGCGGAATGATTGATGCTTATGAACAGGCAAAAGGTCATAATTTAGATATAATCCATACTCATACAGAATTTGGGACTGGCTGGTTAGGGAAATACATTGCCAAACAATTAAGTATCCCGACCGTGCATACGTACCATACGATGTATGAGGATTATTTGCATTATATTGCCCACGGCAAGCTGATTCGTCCTTACCATGTTAAACAGGCTTCTCGAGCTTTTTGTCGTAATCTTAGTGGCGTCGTTTGTCCTAGTGAACGAGTGGTTGATAAATTACGTCAGTATCAAATACACGCCCCAATGGCAATTATTCCAACAGGGGTTAATTTGGAAAAGTTTGAAATGACTGGCGATGAAATTGCTTCACTTCGAGAGGAATATATGTTGGCCGAAACAGATGTTTTATTATTATCTTTAAGCCGTTTATCATATGAAAAGAATATTCAAGCAATTATTAAAGGGATGCCAGCTATTTTAAAGGCAGTTCCTACTGCCAAATTGTTAATTGTTGGCAAGGGGCCTTATTTAGAAGAGTTGCAGGAACTTACTACGGACCTTAAAATAGATAATTCGGTGATTTTTGTCGGAGAGGTGTCGAATGATCAAGTTGGGCGTTATTACCGAGAAGTGGATTATTTTGTTAATGCCTCAGACTCAGAGTCACAAGGGTTAACTTATATTGAAGCTCTTGCTTCATATACAAAAATAGTTGCTAAAGGAAATGATTATTTGAGGCAATTGATTGTTGATCCGTCTTTGGGTCAAACCTTTGTGAAAGATGAAGAGTTTGCAGAAGCGTTTATTACGTACTATCATCAAGAAATAGTCGATCAACCAGACATTCGTCAAGCTAAATTATTTGAAATTTCAAGTGAAAATTTTGGAAATAAGATTGAGAAATTCTACCATGAGGCACAGTCTTATTATGATGTTTTTATCGAAGAGGACGAGGAAGATCGCGCCCATCTACCTTTACGTTTATTTAAGAAAAAAGAATAAATTCTTATTGGAGGTTAGTTGATGACTAAAAAGAATCGCCTATATTTGTATCTCGCTCTTTTAATTGGATCAGGAGTTTTGATCAATGAGTTACGAAAAATTAGCCTTCAGGAGCTTTTACAAGAATTAACGGATTTAAACATTGTTTGGTTTTTAGTTGCTATTGGGTGTATGTTGGCCCATTGGTCAATTGAAGGGAAAATAATTCAGGGGTTGTTAAAACGACAGCAAGGTGATTTTTCTTTTAAAAATGCCGTTAGAATACCGTTAATTGAGCATTTATTTAATGCAATTACGCCTTTTTCAAGTGGTGGTCAGCCAGCTCAACTCTTAGCGCTAGTTAAATCTGGCGTTGATCCTGGTGTGAGTGGTTCGGTATGTCTGATGAAGTTTGTTGTCTATCAAGTGATGATTGTGTTGAATTTTGTTGCATGTATCATTTTTGGTTTCCGCTTGATTGCTCATGAGTTACAGGAGCTTTCTTATTTTGTTTTATTGGGTTTTGCTATTAATGTCATTGTAGTGGTTGGATTATTGATGCTGATGTATTGTTACCCGCTAACCAATGCTTTAGTTACGCTGATTATGAAGGTAGTTAAGAAAGTTGTTCGTGGGAAACGTGGTGATGAATTGGAAACAGCTGTTTTTGAAAAAATGGCTAATTTTTATGATGAAAGTCAGTACATGCGTCGTGAGAAAAAAGTGATGCAACGAACCTTTAGTTTAACCTTTATTCAGTTGATCTGCTATTACATTGTACCTTATTTTATCTTACTTAGCCTTGGTGTAAGTCAGGTAGATGTGTTACAAATCGTTGTTTTTCACGCGTTTATTATTCTTATTATTTCTCTTTTTCCAGTTCCTGGTGGGACGGGAGGAGCAGAGTATAGCTTTACTTTATTGTTTGGAAGTTTTATAGCTGTGACTAGTAAATTAGTTGTTGCGATTGTTCTATGGCGAATTGTGACGCATTATATAGGGATTTTATTGGGAATGGTTGCTTTGTTTATTAAGCCAGATGTACCTAAAGTAAAAACTGTACCTGTTGAGGCTTCCTTAACAGAATTATCTTAAATAATAGGGTGGGACGAGTTATTGAGTCTCAGCCTTTTTTTGATTAGAAATTAAGTGGCGGTTGGTAACTACTTAGATAATCATGGGTATTTAACCTGATTTTATAGGTGATAGACTTGGCAATTATTTCATTTTTTAGGCTTTCTTGTTGGTAAAGAATGACAGTAAGGTTATAATAGAGATAGAATTTTCAGGAGTAAAATGACTTAAAAGGATGCAATCAGGGAGGAACTTATCAATGAAAACAATTGGATTTATTGGAACAGGTGTCATGGGAGCATCGGTTGTGAAGCATTTGCTAAAAGATGGTTATACAGTTAACGTGTACAATCGTACAAAAGCTAAAACAGATGAGCTTGTTTCGCTAGGGGCTATCTGGAAAGAGAACCCTCGCGTGATAACTGAAACGAGTGAGTTGATTTTTACAATGGTTGGCTATCCAGCAGATGTTGAAGAAACTTATTACGGAGAAGTGGGAATTTTCTCAACAGATGTCACAGGTAAAGTATTGGTGGACATGACGACTAGTACGCCATCGTTAGCTAAAAAAATTGCTAAGAGTGCCAGTGAAAAAGGTAGTGCAAGTTTGGATGCTCCTGTTTCTGGTGGGGACTTGGGAGCTAAGAATGGGACATTAACGACAATGGTTGGTGGGAATCAACAAACTTATGAGCAAATAGCGCCAATTTTTCAGGTCTTTAGTTCGAAAGTTAATCTTCAGGGTGAAGCTGGTGCTGGCCAGCATACTAAAATGGCCAATCAAATCATGATTGCCGGAACAATGACAGGAATGACTGAGTTATTAGTTTACGCTGAAAGAGCGGGATTAGATTTAGAAAAAGTATTGGATACAGTTGGTGGTGGCAGTGCAGCTAATTGGTCATTGACTAATTATGCTCCACGGATTTTAAGAGAAGACTTTTCGCCAGGATTTTTTGCTAAACATTTTTTAAAGGATTTAAAAATAGCATTAGATGAGGCGGACAGGTTGGGAATTGAATTGCCAGCTACAGCACGCGCTAAAGAGTTGTACCAAACGCTGACAGAAAAAGGGTTTGAGAATGATGGGACACAGGCATTAATAAAGCTTTGGTGGCCAAATGGAAAGCCGCAAGATTAAAATTAGATTAAGAGTTGCATAAATTATAAAAAAAAGTAAAAAAAATGATTATTTTCGGTGCATCTATTATAATAGTCTGATACAATGTAACAGAAAGTGAAATTGAAGGAGGCTTGCCCTATGAAACATTCACAATTGGTTGCAATTATCAAAAGATTGGAAGCAATGACTGAAGCGACTGATAACGAAATTCAAGTTCGCCGCTTTGAACGTGAAGGAAATGAACGATGTATTGTTACTTATGACTCAGCAAACGAGATGTTTGAATTAACGGAAACTGACACGCAACAGGTGTATCAATTTGATGATATTGATTTAGTTGCGATGGAGATTTACGAACTATTACAAGCCTAATAAGGACATAAACCAACTCAAGGAGAGATCTTTTCTTCTTGAGTTTTTCTATATAATTATTTAATTGTACTATCGTTCTGCGAGGGTGCCTGTGGTAAACTTATATGAGAAGGCTGTATGATGGAAAGTTGCAGTTTATAATTATTCCGAGCTGTAAGAGGTCGGACAATAAAAAGGAGAATTTGTATGACGAGTAAACGGTGGATAGCAGTTGGAATAGCTTTGGGTTTGTTTTTACTTTGGTTACTGGCACCAACAGCAAATGAGAAAACGTCTGTAGAAGAGTTGTTGGAATCCTCTAAAATAACTGAAAAATATGTGCGCCAGCGCGGCGATGAAAAAATAGCGTTGTTGGAAATTAATGGAACAATTGCGGCTAGTTCAGGAGACTCGCTGTTTTCGACGGCAAGCTACAATCATGATTTTTTTATGGCACAGTTAGCTGAGATTGCTGAGGATGAGTCAGTTCAAGGAATTCTTTTAGAAGTAAATACACCTGGTGGTGGAGTCTATGAAAGTGCAGAAATTGCCCGTGCAATTAAGCAAATTCAAGCTGATCGTAAGATTCCGTTTTATGTCTCTATGAAAAACATGGCGGCAAGTGGCGGTTACTATGTCTCGGCAAGTGCTGATAAAATTTATGCGGCGGATGAAACAATGACGGGGTCTATTGGGGTGATTATGTCTGGTTTAAATATGTCTGGCCTGATGGATAAGTTAGGCATAACAGACGAAACTGTTAAAAGTGGCGACTTAAAAGATGTCGGTTCAACTACTCGGAAATGGACAGAAAAAGATCGTCAGGTCTTACAAGAAATGATTGATAGTTCATATGGTCGATTTGTGGATATTGTTGCAGATGGTAGAGGAATGTCGAAAGAACGTGTTCGGGAAATTGCAGATGGTCGTATTTATGACGGGGTTCAAGCCAAAGAAAATGGACTAGTTGATGAACTTGGGTTTCCGGAAGAGGCGATGGCTGCTTTACAAAATGAGAATCATTTGAAAAATGCTTCAATTATTCAATATGAAATGCCACGTTCATTCGCTGATAATCTGGCTAATACATGGCTGGGAGCGAAAGTTAAAGGGATTTTTGGGCAAAAAGAATCGCAAGCGGATGCTTTTGCAAAGGTACTTAATAATTTTAGCTCAGACGAAGCGCCACGGATGATGTACTTATACGGAGGTGAGTAAGAATGACTGAACAAAAATATGTTGAGGATGAGCAAGAGGAAGTCAGGGAAGAAACGTCTGCTGTTGAGTTTCCTTCTGAAGATAATTTGGAGGAATGGCAAGCTAAAAAGGGTGAGCAATCCGAAGAGACAGAGAGTGTTAAAGAGGAATTGCCTAAAGAGATATCTGCTAAGAAGAGTGCAGCAGATTTTTTAATACAAAATGAAAAGAATCGTGACAATCGATTACATAGCCAACAAGAGAGAGCGGATAACCGCAAAAATTGGCAACGTTTTGTGGAGTCGCCGAAGCGTCAACAGGAGTTTAATAATTTTCCAAATTACTTTTTTGCGGGTTTTTGGATACGTGGTTTTGCTTACTTAATTGATTTAATTTGTATCAGTTTTATCACGAGTGTTTTATTAGATAGCTTATTAGGTTTTATTGGATTGACTGCAAGTAGTGGAAATTTGACACCTTACGGAGTGTTAAGTCTAGTTATTTACCTGATGTACTTCATTTTATTAACAAAGCTAACAAATGGACAAACAATTGGTAAGATGATATTTGGCATTCAAGTGGTTTGTTTTAAAGAAGAGAGCCTAAGTTGGGGAACGGTTCTAATCAGAGAAGGCGCTTGCCGTTTTATATTGAAATCTGGTTTATTTTTACTAGGTTATCTACCAGCTGCATTTACTCCTAATAAACAGCACTTGGGTGATTTCTTCAGCGATACAAGTGTTGTGACATTAAATAGTATTAAGGCTTATGAAGGGGCAAAATTTTAGAAGGAGTGACGGCCAGTGAGCGAAGCAATTGAGTTTCCCTTGAATTTTGAGCGGTATATGGAGATGGGGCAGCTAGCGTTAGATGTGGGGCAGTTAGATGAAGCTTTTATAAATTTTGAAGAAGCTTATAATTTGCGTGAAGATTTTCAAGCGAATCAATCACTGGTAGCGGTACTTATGGCTAAAAGTGAATTTATTGAGGCTAAAAAAATTGCGGATGAAATGAAGCAAAATTATTTAAGTGATAGTCAACCGTTTGAAATGTATCTAACGCTATTGGTGGGAGCACAGTATTTTATTCAAGCTCGAAAATTAGTATATAGATGTCTATTTTCTGAGAGTATAAAAGACTCCATATTGACAGAAATCGAACAAGGTGAGCAGTTCTTTCGCAAGTTTCAAAGTAAGGAGTTAATTACTAGAAAAGAGATGATTCAAGGGATTTCTGATTTGAATTTTTACCAACAGGGTAACAGCTTGCGTGAATTGGAACGCTTGCCAGAGTCGGATTATCTCACTGTCTCTATAAATTTAATTGAACAGCAATCGCTCCCGTTATTGCTTAATAACGGGTTAATTGAATCCTTAGTTGAATTGGGAGGAGAGTATGAGTTTACTACTCAAACGGTAGATGGTCTTCAAAAAGTAAAGAGTGGACTGCTTCCATTAGTTAATGAACAGAAAAGCTACTTAGCAAGTCGAGCGATTTTATTGACTCAATTAGAAAACACTGAATCAGAAATGAGTCGTTCTTTATTAGAGGAACTACGCTTGCAGTTTATTCTCCTTTATCCTTTTGCTGATGAAATAATTATCGAGCCAGAGGAGTGGGTGAAGCTGTTTATGGCTAGCTACTTTGGTCAAGACTCTGATCACTCAAGTGAGGTGAGAAAAGAGTATGTTAAGCTTCAAAAATTACTAAGAAATGAGTTAGCTCTGCTGACCTTTTAAGCGATTTTCCTATGTAAGGAAAATCGGGGATAATTGTTTACAAGCACCGCTTGATAGTGTATTATTGTGAGGTATGCAATTGATAGAATGAATAAAATTAGATATTCTGGAGGGAATTATTAGATGACAGCCAAGTGGGAAAAGAAAGGCACCAATGATGGTGTATTAACATTTGTAATCGACAAAGATACTATTGCGAAAGAATTAACAACAACTTTCAATCGCGTGAAGAAAAACCTTAGTGCGCCGGGTTTCCGTAAAGGAAAGATTTCTCGTCAACTTTTTAATAAAATGTATGGCGAAGCGTCTCTATATGAAGATACATTAAATGCTTTATTACCTAAAGCTTATGATACTGCTGTAATTGAGGCTGGAATCGATCCAGTTGCTCAACCAAAAATTGATATCGAGAGCATGGAAGCTAACTCTGATTGGGTTATCACTGCTGCGGTTATCGTTAAACCAGAAGTGAAATTAGGCGAATATAAAGATTTAACAGTTGAAAAACAAGACCGTGCTGTAACTGATGAAGAAGTTGATGAAGCGATCAAAACTAAACAAGAGTCTTTAGCTGAATTAGTTATCAAAGAAACTGAACCGGCTGTTAATGGCGATACCGTTGTCATTGATTATAAAGGAATGAAAGACGGCGTAGCCTTTGATGGTGGTACTGCTGATAACTATTCATTAGAATTAGGTTCTAACTCATTCATCCCAGGATTTGAAGAGCAATTGGTTGGTGCTAAAGCTGGCGATGACGTGGAAGTTAAAGTAACATTCCCAGAAGAGTATCATTCAGAAGATTTAGCGGGCGCGGAAGCAATTTTTGAAGTTAAAGTTCACGAAGTAAAAGGAAAAGAATTACCTGAACTTGATGATGAGTTTGCCAAAGATGCTGATGAAGAAGTTGAAACACTAGCTGAATTGAAAGAAAAAATCCGTAAAGAGCTAGAAGAAAGCAAAGAAAACGCTGCTGAAGAGGCTGTTCAAGAGTTAGCTATTCAACAAGCTGTTGCTAATGCTGAAATTGTAGACTTACCACATGAAATGGTTCATGATGAAGTTCATCGCGCAATGGATGAGTTCTTAAACAATATGCAACGTCAAGGAATCGCGCCTGATATGTACTATCAATTAACAGGTACAACAGAGGCTGACTTACACACTCAATTTGAAGGTGAAGCAGAAACTCGTGTGAAAACTAACTTAGTAATTGAAGCTGTTTCTAAAGCTGAAAATTTTGAAGCTTCTGATGAAGATATTCAAAAAGAACTTGAAACGTTAGCAGAAGCTTATGGCATGGAAGTAGATGCAGTCCGTAAAGTATTGACAGATGACATGTTGAAACATGACATCGTGTTGAAAAAAGCGTTAGATGTTATTACTGAGACAGCTAAAGAAGCATAAGGTATTAATAGGTTGGTGACTGTTTTGTACGGTTGCTACTAAATGATAGTAATACTTTTAGAGGTATGAAAGCTGTTTTTCCAGAGATGTCATAGATGATAAAAGAGCGAAGGATTTCCTTTGCTCTTTTATTCTCTTTAATCAATATTATTCACAACAGAGTGATTAATATGTTAAGATAAGTAAAATTGTTAAATATTGTAAAAAGAGTCCCTTATTCAAGGAGGCTTTTTACAAACCTATTAGGAGGGTTATTATGTACGATAATACGGACGATAATGGTTCGGTTCGTTGCTCATTCTGTGGGAAATCTCAAGAAGAAGTAAAAAAAATTGTAGCTGGACCAGGAGTCTACATTTGTAATGAATGTATCGACCTGTGTAAAGATATTATTGATGAAGAGTTTCATGAAGATGCTGTTCACGATTTCTTAGATGTTCCCAAACCAAATGAAATCTTAAACGCATTAGATGAGTATGTAATCGGTCAAGACCGAGCTAAGAAGGTTCTTTCAGTTGCGGTTTATAATCACTATAAACGTGTGGGGAATATGGAAGAAGTAGAAGATGGAGTAGAGTTACAAAAGAGTAATATTTGTTTAATCGGACCGACTGGTTCTGGTAAAACGTTCTTGGCTCAAACGTTAGCTCGGACATTAAATGTGCCATTTGCAATTGCAGATGCGACAAGTTTAACTGAGGCGGGCTATGTCGGTGAAGATGTAGAAAATATTTTATTAAAGCTTCTCCAATCGGCTGATTTTAATGTTGAACGGGCTGAAAAGGGAATCATCTATATTGATGAAATCGACAAAATTGCGCGTAAGAGTGAAAATGTCTCGATTACTCGTGATGTCTCTGGTGAAGGTGTACAACAAGCCTTACTAAA
Source organism: Vagococcus sp. WN80Y (assembly GCF_059621045.1). Lineage (NCBI taxonomy): Bacteria > Bacillati > Bacillota > Bacilli > Lactobacillales > Enterococcaceae > Vagococcus > Vagococcus sp. WN80Y. The sequence continues at coordinate 142,337 of NZ_JCAQHY010000007.1, read as the reverse complement.
AATTCTAGAAGGAACAGTTGCTAGCGTACCGCCTCAAGGTGGCCGTAAGCATCCTCAACAAGAGTTTATTCAAATTGATACGACTAACATTTTATTTATTGTTGGTGGTGCTTTTGATGGCATTGAAACAATTGTTAAGGAACGTTTAGGTGATAAGGTTATTGGATTTGGTAAATCAAATTCTAAATTGGATGATAATAAGAGTTTAATGCAAGAAATCATTCCAGAGGATTTATTGAAATTTGGATTGATTCCTGAATTTATTGGTCGTTTACCTGTCACGGCTGCTTTAGAAAAATTAACCGTGGATGATTTGGTTAGAATTTTAACTGAACCTAAAAATGCGTTAGTAAAACAATACAAGAAGTTGCTTGCGTTGGATCATTCTGATCTTGAGTTTCAGACAGAGGCGCTACAAGCGATTGCTAATCAAGCAATCGAGCGCAATACTGGGGCTCGTGGCTTGCGTTCGATCATTGAGCATATTATGATGGATATTATGTATGAAATCCCGATGCGTGAGGATATTAAGAAGGTTATTGTTACTGAGGATACAGTAAAAAATGATGCGAAGCCAACACTTGTTTTGGAAGACGATAAAAAAGTGAGCTAAGTATAAAATGAGTGAATCAGCGTTAAGCCTAGGCTTACGCTGATTTTTGTTGCTGTTGTTGATTTGTAATATTAATCGCCTAGTTAGTTTATAGTAATTATGTTAAAATGAGTGGTGGAATAAATCTGGTTTATTTGAGAGTGTTCAAGAGATTGGGGCATTGCCACAGTCGAAGTAGGGAGTGAAAAGAAAATGAAGGTACATAACGCAGAGATATTAATTAGTGCAGTTTCACCTAAACAATACCCAGAAACGGATTTACCAGAGATAGCATTGGCTGGTCGTTCTAATGTAGGGAAATCATCATTTATTAATACTTTGATAAACCGTAAAAATTTGGCGAGAACATCAGGGAAACCAGGAAAAACTCAGACATTGAATTTTTATTTGATTGAAGATATTTTTCGTTTTGTAGATGTTCCTGGCTATGGTTATGCGAAAGTTTCTAAGTCAGAGCGAGCTAAATGGGGCGAGATGATTGAAACCTATTTGACGCAACGCAATCAACTGCGAGCGGTGATTTGTGTGGTTGATATTCGTCATAAACCTAGTGTTGAAGATATTCAAATGTATCAGTTTTTAAAATTTTATCAAATACCGGCAATTGTTGTGGCAACGAAGGCGGATAAAATACCTCGAGGCAAATGGAATAAGCATGAGTCAATTGTCAAAAAGGCATTAGAGTTTGATAAAAGTGACGCCTTTGTTTTATTTTCTTCAGAAACTAAACAGGGGAAAGAAGAAGCATGGCAAGCTATTGAACTGTATTTGGAATTAGAAAATGACTAAAGTAGGGGAATGAGTTACATGGATTTTAATAACTATCAATCGTTGGCTAATCGGACGCTTTATGGAAGTGAACAAGTATTAACTAATTGTGCCTTAGGCTTAGCAAGTGAAACTGGTGAAGTATTGGAAGTTATTCAAAAGTATACATTTGAGAATCATCAATTAGATAGGGATGAGTTAGTGAAGGAAATGGGTGATGTGCTGTGGTATTTATCACAGATTGCTGAATGGGCAGATATCCCCTTTGAAGAGGTTGCTAGTACTAATATCGAGATGTTAAAACGCCGTTACCCAGAGAGTTATAAAATGTCGTCAAATGGTTAGAAGATGAAAAGATGCTTGTAAAATTTACAGGTGTCTTTTTTTTACTTTACTTTTGTTTTGATTTCTTATATGGTATAGATAGTTTCTTATAAAGAAAAGGTGATAAAGTGGCAAATGAGAAAAAACCCTATGGAACTGTTTTGATTCGAGCAGCCAAAATAATGGATTTTCTTTCTGAATCGGCGGGAACAGAATGTCTAAAGGATATTTCTGAGGCAACGAAAATGACTCCTTCAACAACGTTAAAAATACTAGATACATTATTGTTGATAGGGTATGTAACGAGAGATAGAGTGACGAAAGAATATTCTTTAGGACCTTCTCTAGTTCGTTACGCGAATAAGTATATTAATGATTCTGTCTTAGTTAAGGTCGCGGTTCCGTATTTAGAGGAACTTCATGACCAAGTAGATGAAACGATTCATTTAGGGATCTACAGTGGCAATGAAGTCATGTATTTAAATAAACTGGAGCCAAAAAAGCAATCGATCTATATGACATCAAAAGTGGGAAGTACTAGACCGCTCTATAGTTCAGCAATGGGAAAAGCTATTTTAGCGACTTTTACGGAAAAGGAGTTAGTCGACTATTTAGATAATACGGAATTAATTCCGTTTACAGCTAATACGATGACTAATACGATGGCTTTGAGAGCTGAGATTGAGAATGTAAAAGAGTTGGGTGTGGCATTTGATGATGAGGAGATGGAACAAGACTGCTTTTGTATTGGTGCAACTCTTTGTTTAGAAGACAATCAGTATGGAGCATTTAGTGTCAGTATGCCGAAATTCCGGGTGACAGAAGAGGAAAAAAAACGATTAATTATGTTAATTAAAGCGACCAAAGAGGCTATTGAAAAAGAATTAATGGAGGCGTGAGATTGAGATGAGTATTAATTTGGCTATTGTTGATAAAGAGGGTATGGTTAGAAAAGAGCATGGTGATGAGAGATCAACTTACATTGGCTTTAAGGAAGTTTATTATCCCGGGGATACTATTCGAGTTGAATTGACGACAGAAAATAATTATTTAGTCGTGTCTCTAGATGGGTTACTTGAATCAAGTTTAGTTTATGTGCCGAGTAAGGAATGGCGCTATCAAGTTGTTTCAGAAACTGAAGCTACGGCGTATCACCCTAATTTATTTAAGGGGGATCGACATTACTTAGCTGTTCGATACGCAGTTGATTCTGAAATTGAAGCCTATCAAAATTTGGCAGTCAATGCTCATGACCAAAAGGAGGATAGTGGTGCGTATCCTCATGCAAGTGCTAATGTTGAAACTCGAAATGATACAACTTTTTTTGCGCGGAATGCGATTGATGGTATTTTAGCGAATGAAGATCATGGTAGTTATCCTTTTCAATCATGGGGGATTAATCAAAACCCAGAGGCTTGTTTGAGAATCGATTTTGGGCGCCCTGTTACAGTGGATAAGCTAGGTGTTGTTTTGCGTGGCGACTATCCTCATGATAGTTATTGGACAGAAGGATTATTTGCTTTTTCTGATGGATCAGAAGTCGTGGCTCAATTTGATAAGGTCTTAACTGAGCAAGTGATAGAATTTGATGCGAGAAAAGTTGAATGGCTAACTTTTTCTAAGTTGGTTAAGGCTACTGATGATTCACCGTTTCCAGCCTTAACACAACTAATGGTTTACGGAAAAAATGGTTTAGTGGAAAAATAAGTCAAAGGTTTTTAAAGAAGAGTCAAAAGCGTACGTTCTTTTGCCTCTTCTTTTTTTGTTTCAATGGGACTAATGGATAAAGTTAATTCTTTTAAAAGAATTGAATGAAAGCCCTTGAATTATTTTTACTTACGATATATACTGTAGTTGTATTTCTTTTAAAGAAAGTTAAGTTTCTTATTTGGAAATTTAACCGTAGTGATAATGACTTTTTAATCTGTGGTAGTAGGGTGAGTCGTTATTTAAAAAAATTGAAGGAGAAGATTGTAGATGAAAATGGAAACAAGATATGCGCATAGCCCAGAGGATATTAAACATTATTCAACTGAGCAATTACGAAAAGAGTTTTTAGTAGAAGAGTTATTTGTTCCTGGCGAAGTTTTATTGACTTATACTCACAATGATCGAATGATTTTTGGTGGAGTAACCCCAACGACTGAAGCTTTGGAGATCGTCCTGACAAAAGAGCTTGGTGTTGATTACTTTTTAGAGCGTCGTGAACTTGGTGTAATTAATATCGGTGGAGCAGGTAGTATTTCGATTGATGGTAAAGAAGAAACGATGAAAAAGCAAGATGGCTACTATATTGGGAAAGAAACAAAGCAAGTTTTATTTAAATCTGATGATGCTCATAATCCTGCTAAATTTTACTGTGTATCAGTTCCAGCTCATAAAATTTACCCAAATGTTAAGATTAGCATTGATGCAATCACTCCGATGGAAACAGGCGAACCGAAAACGTTGAATGAGCGTAAAATTTATCAATATGTGCATCCTAATGTTTGTGAGAGTTGTCAATTGCAAATGGGCTATACGATTTTAGCTGAAGGCTCATCATGGAACACAATGCCTTGCCATACGCATGAAAGAAGAATGGAGACCTATTTGTACTTCGATATGGATCCTGATACACGGGTTTTCCATTTTATGGGCAAGCCAGATGAGACAAAACATTTAGTTATGTCAAATGAGCAAGCGACTATTTCTCCAAGTTGGTCAATCCATACAGGAGTAGCGACTGCTGATTATACCTTTATTTGGGCAATGTGCGGTGAAAATATCACTTATACGGATATGGATATGCTTGCAATGGATCAACTAAAATAGACTAAGAGGAGAGCTTAAAATGACAGAATTTAAGATGGATAACTTTAATTTAGATGGTAAAATAGCCTTAGTAACAGGGGCAGTTTATGGGATTGGTTTTGGAATTGCTTCTTCTCTTGCGACTGCAGGCGCGAAAATAGTTTTTAATAGTATTAATCAGGAATCTGTGGATCAAGGACTGGTCGCTTATAAAGAAGCTGGAATTGAAGCTTATGGTTACGTATGTGATGTGACGGATGAACCTGGAGTTCAAGCGATGATCAAAAAAATTGAAGAAGAAGTCGGTGTAATTGACATTTTAGTTAATAATGCTGGAATTATCAAACGAATTCCGATGTTAGAAATGTCTGCGGAAGATTATCGTCAAGTTATTGATGTCAATCTTACAGGACAGTTCATTGTGGCGAAAGCAGTGTTGCCTTCGATGATTAAAAAAGGGCACGGTAAAATAATTAATATCTGCTCGATGATGAGTGAGCTAGGCCGCGAAACGGTTAGTGCTTATGCTTCGGCAAAGGGTGGCTTAAAAATGTTGACGAAAAATATTTGTGCAGAGTTTGGTGAGCATAATATTCAATGTAACGGGATTGGACCAGGGTATATTGAAACACCGCAAACTGCTCCATTGAGAGTGGAAGGACATCCTTTTAATAACTTTATCATTGATAAAACTCCTGCGGCTCGTTGGGGGACTGTTGAAGATTTGCAAGGTCCAGCTGTTTTCCTAGCTTCAGATGCCTCAAATTTTGTTAATGGGCATGTCTTATATGTTGATGGTGGAATCTTAGCATCTATTGGTAAACAACCGTAAATCACAGGTATAATAAGTAGGCATTGATTGAAAGGAGAGTGGTGTTCTATACCATTCTCCTTTTCAGGTTATTAGAAGAGAAATTAGGATGAGAAAGGGTTTAACTGACGTGTTGAAAAATTCGTTTTATGATGATTTAAGTGAAACTAACCAATATATCATTAAATGTTGTTTCTTTATCTTTTTTGTTAATGGACTGTATGCGATGGTTTTTGGTTCAATCTTACCATTGTTAAGTGAGGCTTATGACTTAAATGATACAGTTAGTGGTATGTTGATTTCTAGTCACCAGGCTGGAAATCTTCTCGCAGGATTTCTTGCTGGGATTTTGCCGGTTTATCTGGGACGTAAGAATGCTATTTTATTTTTAAGTAGCTTTGTTGTTATTGGTTTTATATTAATTATAGTAACAGGTGAACCTTGGCTATTGTTGATTGCTTTTTTCTTTACTGGGATTAGCCGCGGCAGTATTTCAAATTTTAATAATAAAACAGTAAATGATGTCTCAAATAGTAGTCCGGCTGCACTTAATTTTCTTCATAGTTTATTTGCAATAGGAGCATTGTTGGCACCTTTTTTGGTTATTTTTTCGACAGATTTATTCGCTGAAAAAGGTTGGCAGGTGACTTGTGGAGTGATTATTATGTTAGTATTAATTTCGCAAGTTATGTTTTCTAAAATGCCAATTGAAAGTAAGGTAATCCGCGTAAAAAATGCCTCAAAAAGAACTAATTATGATTTTTTTAAAGATAGATTATTTTGGAACACAGTGATCATTTTATTTTTTTATTTGTGTGCGGAAGCAGCAATTACGGGCTGGTTGGTTAAGTATTTTGTTGATGCAACTATTATGAGTGTTCAACAGGCACAATTGTTAGCATCATTACTTTGGTTGGCGATTCTTATTGGTCGTCTAGGCTGTACTTTTTATGGGGATCGTATTAAACGCAGTCGCTTGCTTTTGTCTATTAGCGTTGGAACTAGTTTTTTTTATTTTTTGTTGTTATCAACAAAAAGTTATGTTCTCATTATTTTAGCAGTTTTTGGGTTAGGAGCATCAATGGGTGGTATTTATCCGACGGCAATGACGATTGCAGGTGCTTCTATTAAGAAGTATCCAATGGCAATGGGATGGCTTTTAATTATTGGTGGGATTGGTGGGATTACAATGCCGATTGTGACAGGAATTTTATCTAGTAATTATGGAATATTTGCTGGTATGGCAGCGATTATTATCGCAATTGTTGTCATGCTTCTCGCTGTGGGGCTTTATATTTATTCTGAGAGGAAAGAAGAGAGTGTAAAATGAGTGGTAGAGTGACGACAAGTTACCTAACGAAAACGAGGGTGAGACAAAAGTCTCGCCCTCGTTTTTTCACGTATGTTATGTCCCAGCTTTTTTGCTTAATTAGTTTTCTTTTTTAGGAGCCAATAGGCAGATAGGCTAGTGACGGTGGTTAGGATACCAATCGTCATAAAGGTAGTTGGTGATGATTCACTTGTTTTTGGGAGCAAATTAGTTAATTTATTTGAGTCAATTGCTTTTGGCTGCTTACTGTTGATAGGTTTTAGAGTGCTACTTGAAGAGCCATTCGTTATAGTCTCATTTTTTCCTTCTGTTGACGTTTGTTCGCTATTACTTTGGCTGCTTGACTCATCAACAGAGGGGTTAGATTTCTGAGATTTAGTAGCTGAGGACGTTGTTTGTTCATCCAGTGATTCAAGGCTATCTATTGGTTGAGAATCTGCAGCAGATTGATTGTTATCAATGGCCGCTGCTGGCGAATTCGTTTCTATATTTTTAGCGTAGCGGATCGGAAAGGTATAGTTAGTTGATAAGATGTCAACTTCTTCGACCAGAACAACATCTGAAAGGTCGTAACCAGGAATAGCTTTCACCTCAACAGAAATAGTTGAGCCAATTGAGCTAGTTTTGGAGCTTCTAGTGGCAATCTCTTCGTTTGTGTCAACATCTATATACGTAAACGTGATTGTTGCTGATTGTTCAGAAGGCGGTGGTGTATCTTCAGAAGGTTGAGTAGTCGAAGACGACGTACTGGTTGATTCAGTCTGTTCTTCGGCAAAGCTCGTGCTGGCAGATAAGTTAAAAATACTTAAAATCGAGAATAGCATAAAGATTAACTGTTTCATTATTTCTCCTCCTTAAACTAGAAAAGTTAGACTTCTTTGATTAATTCTATTATACGATAACAAAATGACAACTAGATTACAAATTTCTGAATTTTGATTACAGAACTCTCTTAATTAATTCTTAATTATTTTTTTAGAACACTAACTTAGAATAATGGTCATATTGACGAGAAACTATTGTGTAGAATGGTCAATGTGCAAATGATGGGTGACGAAAAGTGTGATAAACTGGAGACAGTGTTAAGAATGAATGTAGGAGGCTACTTTATGAAAGTAACAAAGAAGAGCTTTGGAAACAATGGGGCAACATTATTTATTATTGAAAATGATAACGGTTTAATTGCAGAAGTCACTGATTTTGGTGCACGGTTAGTTCGCTGGTTAGTCCCAAGTAAAACAGGTGAGCTGGTCAATATTTCTTTAGGATTCTCAGATGAAGAGACCTATCGTGAACATGGGACTTATTTTGGTGCAACGATTGGCCGAGTAGCGGGACGCATAGCTAAAGGGCATTTTGAAGGCGAAATGGGAGTACAAAATTTTGACCAAAACGAAGGTGATAATACATTGCATGGGGGAGAAAATAGTTTTGAGGAAAAACAGTGGGAAACTGAAATAATTGAAAAGCCGAGTGAAGTGTCGCTTATTTTTTCTTACCGCAGTCCCTCTGGTGAAAATGGTTTTAAAGGTAATTTATTGGCAAAGGTACGTTATACATTCAACAATCAAGATGAATGGATTCTGAGGTATGAAGCTGAAACTGATCAAGAAACATTATATAATCCTACTAACCATGTTTATTTCAACTTGGCCGGTAGTTTAGCTAAGTCTATTGATTATCATAAGCTGTATGTTGAATCAGATCGTTATGCCGTAATTGATACAGAAAGTTTGCCTACAGGAGAGTTAAGAAACGTTAATGGAACAGCCTTTGATTTTACTAATCCGCATGGTCGTCAATTAAAAGATGGATTTAGTCAGTCGGATCAACAAGTTGCCCTTGTTTCAGGTTATGATCATCCCTTTCTTTTGCGTAAGCCGAGTTTAGAAAAGTGTCAAACAAGATTAGAGGATGAGATGACAGGTATATCACTTGAAATGCGAACAGATGCGCCTGCTGTTGTTATTTATACAACTAATATTGGTGAGGTTGAATTACCTATGTTTGGTGAGATGGTGACCCACCATAATGGCATTACATTGGAAACTCAAATCCTGCCTGATGCGATTAATCATTCAGACTTTGGCGATATTGTCTTGAAGCCAGGTAAGAACTTCAGTTCAACAACCATTTTTTCAATCTTTTAATTTAGTTTAATTGAGCAAACAAGGCTAGGAAAAAAAATCCTGGCCTTGTTTAACTATCTGCGTATCATAAATGGAATGGGAAAGGAGAGTCAATTGAGTGTTTGAGTCGCTTTTCTAACTCATTAATTTCGCATTGTAACTGTTCGCCGACATCTGTGTCTTTTACTTTTTTTCGCTTTAAGACTCGATCGACTACTCGCTTAGTTGATACAATATCGGTAAAGTTTTCAATCGCAGCTTCTTTTGAAAGAAAAGGTTGATGCGCGACTAATTGCATACCATAAGAATTGTAAATTAAAGTATAGCCAGCAATACCGGTAGTTTCTTGGTAAGGTTTTGAAAAACCACCATCAATGACAATCATTTTGCCTTTAGCTTTTATGGGACTTTCACCTTTAATTTCTTTAACCGGCGTATGCCCATTGATGATATGGCTATCTGTATCTGTTAAGCCAAACTCGTTTAAAATGGCTCGGCAAGTTTCAACTTGATTACGTTGTTCATAGTACTCATTTTTTATTTCATGATGTGTGGCTTTGTCAGAGATGAAATAACGCTCAAAAGTGGTCATTTCATTTTTACCAAATAAAGAAGAGCATTCTCCAGTCCAGAGGTACCAAATCAAGTCTGTTGCCAAATCATTCGATGTTGTTAAGCGGTTATAACTTGATCTTAATGCGGCTTCAAAAGTATCAAGTAAGGCTTTGCCCTTTAATACATGTTGATTAATAGTCAGTTCTTTGAATGAGCCATCTGAATTTAGAGGGATACAGCCATGAATCAGTAAATTATTGTTATAACAGAGATACATGCTTCCTTTTTCCATTAAGAAGTCAATGTGACGTTTTAGTTTTTCTGATGATTGGAAGACCTGGATTAAGTGAGCGATAATCTTTTCTTCTTCAACAGTTAAACGTTCAGGTTCTTTGAAATCAATAGTTTGAAAACATGTTTGAGTCAATGGATATGCTTTACCATTCAATTTGATTGAAAGTTGTTCATAATCGATTTTATCAAGTAATAATCGATGCTCCATCTTAAATTCTGGTCGGCGTTTAATCAATTGAGCTTCAAGTTTAAATTGAATAATGGCGACAGCTTGCTGCATTTGAGTCAGTTGCTTTTGCTCAGCATCAGTTAAATAATCCCCATCTTCTATTTTTGGATGGAAGGAGGGGTTGTCTTGATAGTGAATTTCTGAAAAAGTTTGTAAGGGGCGAAGGTTTATTCCATAGACATTCTCTAAAATGCTTAGATTATTGTAGCGAGCAGAGATGCGAATAACGTTCATAATACAAAGTGCTGAGCCAGAATAAGCGCCAATCCACGTGATATCATGATTTCCCCACTGAATATCAAGAGAATGATGAGCAATTAAATCATCAATAATTTGATCAGGTGCAGGCCCCCGATCATAGATGTCACCAACAACATGAAGGTGATCAACAATTAAGCGCTGAATACTGTAACACAAGCCGGTTATCATGGCAGGAGCTTGGTCAAGTCGAATAACTTCATTAAGAATTTCTTTGAAATAAGCCTCCTTGTTGTAATCATCTTGCTCTCGATAAAGCAGCTCTTCTGTTATATAACTGAATTGTTTAGGTAGAGCTTTACGGACTTTTGATCGACTGTATTTAGTTGCAACAAATCGGATTAGCTCAATAATCTGTAAAATTGACTGTGTATACCATTTATCTAGCACAGGCGGACTGTTAAGCTCCTGTTTCCTTTTTAGTAGCATCTCTTCAGGATAATAAATAAGAAAAGTAAGAAGTTCCCTCTCCTCAGATGTCAGACTTTGATTAAAGCACAACGTAATTTTTTCTTTAAGACTACCAGAAGCATTCCGTAAAACGTGTTGGAAGGCTTCATACTCTCCGTGAAGATCGCTGATAAAATGTTCGGTTCCCTTCGGAAGGTTCATAATAGCTTTTAAATTAATTAATTCAGTCATCATTTCATTTTTTGTCAATGTTACTGTCATATGACACCTCATCTATACCAATTTTAATTATTATCTACTATAATAGTTCTTTAAAAAGTTTATGTCAACAGTACCAATTATTTGTTGAGGGAACTTTTCTATCAAAAATAATGGAGTCAAGATTGATTATTAGTGTTGAAATGAGTATAATGATTTGTTGTACTTAATGATTGGACGGAAGAGACTAATAATAAGATTAAACCTATTACTGTGATGATAAAAGTAGTTTGATTCAGGTATTATGGGAAATGAAGGAGAGTAATAGTGGTGCGAAACAGAATGATGAGAATGCCAGTAGTTAAAGAAGAAATAGTCAAATTTATGCGAACTAGACAAAAACAGTTAGCAGGTCAATTGGGAGAATTAGAAAAGCAAGCTAATGAAGCTAATGTCCCAATAATTCCTCATGAAACAGTTGTCTTTATGCAATTCTTGTTAGGGCAAATAAAACCTCGTCAGATATTAGAAATTGGAACAGCTATCGGATTTTCTGCAAGTTTAATGACAGAAATTGCGTGTGACAGTCATGTAACGACTATTGATCGCTTCGATGTGATGATTGAGAAAGCCAAAGTTAACTTTAACTCTTTGGGAGTGACAGATAGGGTCACATTATTAGAGGGACAAGCGGCCGACATTTTACCAACCTTGTCTGGTCCATACGATTTTATCTTTATGGATAGTGCTAAATCAAAATATATTGAATTTTTACCAGAGTGTTTGAGGGTGTTAAAAACAGGTGGCGTTTTAATGATTGATGATGTGTTGCAAGGAGGTACTATTTTAGAACCTATTGAGGAGATTGATCGAAGTCAACGAGCGATTCATCGAAAATTAAATCAACTCTTTGATGTAGTTTTGACACATCCAGATTTAACCACAAGTTTAGTGCCTTTAGGGGATGGCATTTTGCTAATCACTAAAAATAAAGATGAAATTGACCTTTAAAATGGTGGTCAATTAATAGTATGAGATTCCTAATCTATATCATAGGACATAAAAAAATTAGGAATCAAGCAAAAAGAGACAAGACAGAAAAGTAGAATCTGTTTTGTCTCTTTTATTATGACGTCGCAGGAGGGATTCGAACCCCCGACCGTCCGCTTAGAAGGCGGATGCTCTATCCGGCTGAGCTACTGCGACATTTTTTACCGCAACAAAACCATTATATTCAAAAAATTACATAAAGTCAATAATTATTTTTTTACACTAAGTTAAAAAAATAGAAATGAGTTCAATGAAGGAGACAATAAACATGAAGATGTTGATACTGTGCTGTTTTCTGTCAATATTGTGTTCTAAAACCTCCTTTTATCCTATTATAATACTTTCTTTTAGCTAGACAAACAAAAAAAATCAAGATATACTGAATTTGTTGGCAAAAATGCTGGGGAATGCAGAAAAACCACACAAAATAAGGGAAGAGGTAAAAGAAAATGGGGAAAATTGATCCACGCGTTATAAAAACAAGAAGAAAGTTAAAAAAAGCCTTCTTAACATTGCTATCTACACATAAGCTTACTGAAATGAATGTTAAGGATCTAACAGAAACTGCTGATGTTACAAGAGGAACCTTCTATTTGCACTATAAGGATAAGGAAACGTTCATTAACATCATGATGAAAGAGCTAATCAATGAGTATTTTGATACAGTTATTTTTAATGTTGGTTTAGGCGAAGATACTGAAGAGGTACAGCCTGTTTTATCATTAGTCCATACTTTTGAGTATGTTGGGGAGCATCCAGATTTCTTCACAGTTTTGCTAAAGGAAAATGATGCGGCAGATTACCAAGTGTTGTTTAGTGATCAATTATTTGAGTTTATTCAAGCTCATCAGACAATGAATAATGAGATAAAAGAAAGTAAAGTACCTAAAGAGCTATTGATGAGTTTCTTAACTTACGGCTTATTAGGCTATCTTGATAGTTGGTTGGAGAACGGTAAAATTTATGCTAATCATTTCATGGCAACAAATTTGCAAAAAATGTTGGACTCAGTATTGATAGAAGAGGCCGGTTTAGCAAACTTTTTTGTAACAGATGCGACAGAACTTGAAACGATTGTAAAATAGATAGTTAAATTTAAGAGAGTGGCTATTGTCGATTTTAATTGACTTAGCTTCTCTTTTTTGATATGATAATAACGTTGTAATTGTGGGCACCACAGCTACAACCGCTCGAAGTAAGTAGTGTAAGAACAAATTCAATTTGTCGCTTATGCCGGCGAGTCTAAGTAAACTATAAGGAGGTGCTTAACAGCATGTACGCAATTGTTAAAACAGGTGGTAAGCAAGTAAAAGTAGAAGTAGGTCAAGCTATTTACGTAGAAAAATTAGACGTAGAAGCAGGCGGAAAAGTAGTATTTGACGAAGTGATTTTAGTTGGTGGCGAGTCTACAAAAGTAGGAACTCCAACAATAGCTGGTGCAACTGTCGAAGGAACTGTTGAAAAACAAGGAAAACAAAAGAAAGTTGTCACATTTAAATACAAACCTAAAAAACATACTCACCGTAAACAAGGTCACCGTCAACCATACACAAAAGTGATGATTGATTCGATTAACGCATAGTATAGGTTTAGTTAAATGAAAGAAGGCAAATGAATGATTAAGGGCAGTTTTAAGCGTGATGAAGATGGACGGATTATTTCTTTTGAAGTAAACGGACATGCAGACGCAGGACCTCATGGCAGTGATATTGTTTGTGCTGCTGTTTCAGCGTTAACGTTTAGTACAGTTAACGGAGTTGAGGCTCTAGCCGGATTTACACCTATTATTGAGGTGGATCATGAAGTAGAGGGATATCTTTATGTTGAACTACTTGCGGATATTAGCCAAGAACAATCAAACATTGCTCAAATTTTATTAGAAAACCTATTGCTCGGTTTACAGAGTATTCAAACAGAACACTCAGAATTTATTATGATTGAAACAGTTACAAATACTTAAGGAGGTGCAACCAAATGTTGAAAATGAATTTACAATTCTTCGCGACAAAAAAAGGTGGGGGGTCTACTGCCAATGGTCGTGATTCACAATCAAAACGTCTAGGTGCTAAAAGTGCTGATGGCCAAACTGTCACAGGTGGTTCAATTTTGTACCGTCAACGCGGAACAAAAATTTATCCAGGTGAAAATGTTGGTAAAGGTGGAGACGATACATTATACGCTAAAGTTGATGGCGTTGTTCGTTTCGAACGTAAAGGACGCGACAAAAAACAAGTGTCTGTTTACCCAGTAGCGCAATAATAAAACAAACGTTTAGGCTAATCTCTTTAAAACGGGATTAGCTTTTTTTTATGAAAAAGTAAGAGGGTGTAAACATAATTATTAGAGAAGCCACTACGAATGATTTAGCAGAGTTACAATTGATATACTATCAGTCCAGGCTGGCCAACTTCACATGGTTAGACAGAAAACACATTATGCTGTCTGATTTTACTGAAACTGTAAGAGGTGAAAAGATTATGCTTGCTGAAGATATAAATGGAATACAAGGGTTTATTTCAATTTATGAGCCAGATAATTTCATCCACTTATTGTTTATAAAGCCAGAATATGAGGGGAATGGAGTGGGTAGTTTTTTATTACAAAGCTATTTAAATGAGTGTCAAGAGGTTGTCACGTTAAAGTGTTTGACTGGTAATAAAAAGGCCTATCATTTTTATGAGAATCATAATTTTCAAAAGGTTAGTGAAAACGTTGATGAGCAAGATGGCTCTTATTACGTGATGAAACGATTTCCAAATATAGAAACTCACTCGATATGAACGCAAAATCTTAATTAATATGTTGAATCTGTGTTTGTCATTAGTAGACTGAAATTAGGAAGGTAGTTACTAACGTCTTTGGTTTAATTAATTGATCTTCTTTGTTATAATTGAGTTATTAGTAAGAAATAAATGAAAGAAGGACAATTGATGACAAATCGAATTGATAAAATAAGAAACAACTTAAACGAAGCTGGTTTACCCGCTATATTAATTACTAGTCAATATAATTTACGTTATGCTACTGGTTTTACTGGTACGACGGGTTTAGCAGTGATCACTTTAGATAAAGCCTATTTCGTAACAGATTTTCGCTATACAAGTCAGGCGAAAAAACAATGTCAAGGGTATGAAATCGTGCAAAATACAAGTTTAATTTACGATGAAGTAGCAAAAATTATCAAGGATAATCAGTTATCTGAAATTGCTTTTGAAGAGGATCATGTACCTTATTCTACGTACAGTTTGTTAGATGATTTGCTAAATGCTAGTCTAATACCGGTGTCAGGAATAATTGAAAAATTACGAGAAGTAAAAGAGGCCGATGAAGTAGCGATAATTCGCAAAGCTTGTGAAATTTCGGATGCTGCTTTTACTCATATCTTGACATACATAAAACCAGGAATGACAGAGATTCAAGTGGCAACAGAGCTCGATTTTTATATGAGATCACTAGGTGCTTCAGGAATTTCATTTGAAACAATTGTTGCGAGCGGTTTGCGTTCAGCGATGCCACATGGCGTAGCAAGTGATAAGGTTATTGAATCTGGTGATATGGTGACTCTTGATTTTGGCTGTTATTATGATGGGTACGTCTCTGATATGACTCGGACGATAGCTGTTGGAGAACCTAGTGATAAAATGAAAGAGATTTATCGACTAGTTCTTAATGCTCAATTGAAAGTAATTGATGCTGCTAAACCGGGTGTTTCGGGGTTTGAATTAGATCATGTTGCACGTGGTTACTTTGCTGAAATGGGTCATGCAGAGGCGTTTGGCCATTCCACTGGTCATGGCATTGGATTAGAAATTCATGAAGGCCCTAATGTCTCGCGTTTGGCAGAGAAAAGGTTTGTACCAGGCAACGTAATTACTAATGAGCCAGGGTTGTATTATCCTGAAATCGGTGGAGTTAGAATTGAAGATGATTTGCTAATAACTGAAACGGGTGTTGAAATTTTGACCCATGCTCCTAAAGAATTGATCATCATTTAAGAAGTCTGTAAAACCTGTGCTTATTTGATCTTTATAATGACAAAAGAGGTCATTTAATGATAAACTGAAGACGAGTCTACATAATAGGAGGAAGTCGATGATTTCTGTAAATGATTTTAAAACAGGATTGACAATTGAGTTTGATGGAGGCATTTGGCGTGTCGTTGATTTTCAACATGTTAAGCCCGGTAAAGGAGCTGCTTTTGTCCGTTCTAAATTGAAAAATCTTCGTAATGGATCGGTACAAGAAAAAACATTTCGTGCAGGAGAAAAAGTCGCAAAAGCTCAAATTGATAATCGAAAAATGCAATATTTGTATGAAAGTAGCGGTAATCATGTTTTTATGGATACTGACAACTATGAACAAGTTGAATTACCGACTGAGCAAATAAAAGATGAGTTGAAATTCTTGTTAGAAAATAGTTTATGCAATATTATTATGTATGGAACAGAAACAATTGGTGTGTCATTACCAAATACCGTAGAGCTGAAAGTAGTTGAAACTGATCCTGGGATTCGTGGAGATACCTCTTCCGGTGGCTCCAAACCAGCTACAATGGAAACGGGACTTGTTGTTCAGGTGCCATTCTTTGTAAATGCAGAAGATGTCTTAGTTATTAATACAGATGACGGATCTTATGTATCGCGAGCGTAATTTAGTGACTGTATTAACTAGTTTTTGAAGAAGGAGGGGTCCAAATGGCTGAAGAAACAACATTTGTGATTGAAAATAATCAAGAAAATATGGGTGGCGAGATTGTAATCGCACCTGAAGTAATTGAAGTAATCATTGGCATTGCAGCATCTAAAGTTTCAGGTGTTTATGGCATGCGTGGTGATTTGGCTTCCAATGTTAATGAATTGTTGGGCAGAGCTGCTCATGGTAAAGGTGTTTATTTAAAAAATGACGATAACGGTTTGAAAGTTGAACTTTATTGTTACTTAAATTATGGTGTATCTGTTCCGAAAGTTGCATTAGACATGCAAGAAAAAGTTAAACAACAGGTGCTTTATATGACTGATATTGACTTAGCGGAAGTGAATATTCATGTTGTTGGTGTTGTACCAGAGAAATTAGCTAGTCCAAGTTTAGAAGAATTATTTGATTCAGAAGAGGATGAATAGGGTGGAATTAACTCGTCACGAAATAAGAGAAAAAGCATTACAATCGCTATATCCTTTTGATTTTAATCAAGAGATTAGTAAGGAAGAAGCTATTAATTATGCATTAGAGTATAACAATGCTGATTTAGTGAGTGAAGATGGGGAGGCCTTTATTCCAGGATACCTAGATACGCTAGTGACAGGGGTTTGTCAAAAGCGTGAAGAGCTCGATCAGTTAATTCAAAATAACTTAAAAAAATGGACATTGTCAAGAATAGCTAAACCAGATTTAATTATTTTACGAATTGCCATTTATGAAATGCTCTATGTTGAGGAAATACCAGCTAAGGTTGCATTAAATGAGGCATTGGAATTGACTAAAAAATATAGTGATGATGAATCACGTAAGTTTGTTAATGGTGTTCTATCAAATATTGTGCCAACTTTAAACTCAGAGAAATAGTTCGCTATTTCTTTGAGTTTTTTCTTCCTAAAGAATGATATGAGAATCTTTCTTGAATAAATAAACTATGCTAGAATGAAGGCAGTGAACAAAATAAGAAAAGAGGCGTTTTGGATGGGGAACATTATTGATGGTCGTGGTTTAGCGGATAAAATGCAAGCAGAAATGGCTGCTGAAGTAGCCAATATGACAATAAAACCTGGATTAGTTGTGATTATAGTTGGTGAGAATCCTGCTAGTCAGACTTATGTGCGTAATAAGGAATTAACGGCTCAGAAAATTGGCTTACATTCAGTTGTAGAGCGTTTAGCAGCGGATATTTCAGAAGAAGAGCTAATTGAAGTGGTCTCTAGCTATAATCAAAATGATCAATTTCACGGGATTTTAGTTCAATTGCCATTACCAGCCCATATAAATGAAGAGAAAATATTGCTGGCTGTAGAGCCAGAAAAAGATGTAGATGGTTTTCATCCGATAAATGTAGGTAAATTATTCAGTGGACAAGCTGGTTTGATTCCTTGTACACCATATGGCATTATGAAGATGTTTGAAGCCTATGATGTAGATATTGAAGGGAAAGAAGCTGTGGTGATTGGTCGAAGTAATATAGTTGGTAAACCGATGGCTCAGTTGTTATTAGATAAAAATGCGACTGTTACAATAACCCATTCAAGAACAGTTGATTTGCCGTCAGTGACGCAACGAGCTGATATTTTGGTTGTTGCCATTGGTCGTGGTCATTTTATTCGAGCGGAGCATGTTAAACCTGGGGCGGTTGTGATTGATGTCGGGATGAATCGTAATTCCGAAGGTAAATTAATAGGTGATGTGGCTTTTGATGAAGTGAAAGAAGTCGCTAGCTTAATTACTCCCGTACCAAAGGGTGTAGGGCCAATGACAATTACGATGCTAATGGAACAAACAATAGCGAATGCGCGGAAGAATTAATAGGTAATAAGGAGATGAGTGACCTGGAACAACAGTATTTAACAGTCACAGCTCTGACGAAATACTTAAAACGTAAATTTGATGCAGATCCTTATCTAGGAAGAGTCTATTTGACTGGTGAGATTTCTAATTTTAGAATGAGAGCCAATGCTCATCAATATTTTAGTTTAAAGGATGATCAGGCAAAGATAGCGGCTATTATGTTTAAAGGGGCATTTCAAAAGCTAAAATTTAAGCCTAAAGAAGGGATGAAAGTTTTAGTTGTTGGAAGAATATCCTTGTATGAGGCTAGTGGTAATTATCAAATTTATGTGGAACATATGGAACCTGATGGAGTTGGAGCTTTGTACCAAGCTTTAGCAGAAATGAAAGAGAAATTATCGAGTGAAGGCTTATTTACTGCTGAAAAACAATCGCTTGTAACCTATCCTCGCAAGATAGCTGTTATTACGAGTCCCAGTGGAGCTGTCATTCGGGATATAATAACAACACTGAAACGGCGTTATCCAATTGCTCAGCTAATTCTTTATCCAACATTGGTACAGGGAGATAAAGCAGCTGATGATATTTGCCGAAACATCGCACGAGTTGAAGCTCGTGGTGATGTTGATACCCTAATTGTGGCTCGTGGAGGTGGTTCGATTGAAGATCTTTGGCCATTTAATGAGGAACGAGTTGCGCGAGCTATTTTTGAAGCGAAAACCCCTGTTATTTCGTCGGTAGGACATGAAACAGATGTCACCATTGCTGATTTAGTAGCAGATGTTAGAGCTGCAACTCCGACTGCTGCTGCGGAACTGGCTGTTCCTGTTTTAAGTGAAGAATTATTGAAGATAAAAGAGCGAGAAAATCGCTTGATTAAAAGCTATTCTTATTTAGTAAATCGCCAGAAACAACGCCATCAACATGTCATGAATTCTTTTATTTTCAAACAACCACAACGTTTGTATGAAGGGTTCTCTGTTAAGTTAGATTTAATGGTGAGGAAGTTTCAGCAAAATAGTCAAAAGTTAGTAGCTGATAAACAAGCGAATTATCATGCGCTAGATCATCAATTGAAGCTGTTAACACCGATTAATCGGGTTAAGAGTCAATCGCAACAATTAGAGTTGTTGAGTCGACAGTTGAATAATGAAATGATACGGCTACTAAAAGAGAGACAAAAACAATTTGGACAACTGACTCAGTCATTGGATATATTAAGTCCGTTGAAGACGATGGGAAGAGGCTATACCTATGTCACAGATGAATCGCAACTGCTATCTAGTGTTACGAAATTATCTGCTGATGATGAGTTGATGCTTCATTTTGTTGATGGCGAAGCAGATGTAATAGTTAAAGAGGTTAGAGTAAATGAAGGTGGGGAGAGTCATGGCTAAAAAGGTAATGTCTTTTGAAGAATCAATGATGGCTTTAGAGGTCATCGTTAAAGAATTAGAACAAGGTGAAGTTCCGTTAGAAACTGCTTTAGAGCAATTTCAAAAAGGAATTGAGCTTAGTAAAGTTTGCCAAGAAACATTATCTAAGGCAGAAAAAACTTTAACAAAAATTATGACAGAAAACGATGAAGAAGTAGTTTTTGATGAAAGTGAGTCATAGAGATGGTAAGTAGTTTACTTGCAGCGTTTGCTGAAAATCATTTGCCTCAAGTGGATCAAGAGGTCAATCACTTTATTCAACGACAAGCGACTGAAGAGCATCTATATGAAAGTATGGTTTATTCTTTAGCTGCAGGTGGAAAAAAAATGCGCCCATTATTGCTACTTGCGACGGTTGATTTCTTCAACGGTCAGATTACAAGAGGCTCTTATCAAGTAGCGGGAGCGCTCGAAATGATTCATACTTATTCGCTAATTCATGATGATTTGCCAGCTATGGATAATGATGATTTGCGTCGTGGTAAGCCGACTAACCATATTATTTTTGGCGAAGGGTTAGCGATACTAGCTGGTGATGGGCTCTTGACAGAAGCGTTTCATTTAGTTGCTCAAGGTGAAATTGAAGCAAACTTGAAAGTGACATTACTTGAGTATTTAGCTAGGGGAGCGGGGACTCAAGGGATGATTGGGGGGCAGGTCGCTGATATTGAAGGCGAATCACAGCAATTAGATTTAGCTAGTTTGCAATCAGTTCATCGTCGTAAAACGGGTGCGTTAATTCAATTTGCTGTTGAGGCTGGGCTGTTGTTGAGTGGTCAAGAGAAAAAAATTAGAGATTTGATGATGAGTTATGCGGAAAATTTTGGGATAGCTTTCCAGATCAGGGATGACTTGTTAGATGTCATCGGAGATGAAGCTTTAATAGGCAAAAGAACTGGGATGGATCAAGTAATGAATAAGAGTACTTATACCTCTTTACTGGGTGTTGATGGGGCGAAAAAAGCATTGGCTGACCATTATGAGCAAGCCCTATCTGCGATAAAAGAAGTGAAAAGCGAGCTTGAAATGCCAGGTGATCAAAGTATATTAGAGGAATTAATTCAAACATTAATGATCTAGACTGAGAGTGGGAATTATGAAAAAAGAGCGAGTAGATATCCTTGTTTATAATCAAGGCTTGAGTGAGACACGTGAAAAGGCTAAAAGGGCTGTGATGGCGGGATTAGTTTATGATCAGAATAATCAGCGAATGGATAAACCGGGAGAGAAAGTCCCTGCTGATACCGAGCTTCATTTAAAAGGGGAAGGATTAAAATATGTTTCTCGTGGAGGTCTCAAGTTAGAGAAGGCTTTAAATGTTTTTCAAATCGACATGACAGATAAAATTCTTTTAGATATCGGTTCTTCAACGGGTGGTTTCACCGATGTCGCATTACAAAATGGGGCTAAAATGAGTTATGCCTTGGATGTAGGTTACAATCAGTTGGCTTGGAAACTTCGACAAGATGAGCGTGTTGTGGTAATGGAACGAACAAATTTTCGTTACTCAAAACCAGAAGATTTTACTAAAGGCTTACCAACAATTTCATCAATTGATGTTTCCTTTATATCTTTGCGTTTGATCTTACCTGTTTTGAAGACGATTTTAATCTCTGGTGGCGAGGTGGTCGCTCTCATAAAACCTCAATTTGAAGCTGGGAAAGAGTTTGTTGGGAAAAATGGCGTGATTCGAGATTCTGAGACACATTGTATGGTTTTGGAGCGTATGCTAGCTTTTATGGAAGCAGAGGGCTACCAAATTGACGGCGTTGATTTTTCTCCAATTAAAGGTGGTGAAGGTAATATAGAATTTTTAGCTTACTTAAAGTGGGCCGAAGAAGCTATTGAGCCTATTGATATTGAACAAGTGAGTAAAGAGGTTGTTGAGCTAGCTCATAGGGAGTTAAAAGTCAAAACTATTGGCTAGTTAGAGCAGTGACAGAAGGAGGTAGTTTATGAGGAAGTCAGACCGTCAACGATTGATTAAACAATTGTTGAAAGAACACCGAATTCAAAAACAAGAGGAGTTTGTTGAATTATTGACTGGACGTGGAATAGATGTTACCCAAGCGACTATTTCTCGTGATATTAAAGACATGCAGTTAATTAAAGTGAGTAATGAGGATGGTTCTTTTCATTATAGTCTTTCAAATCAAAAACAGGATGTTGATGATCGAAAGTTGGCCAAGATGCTTGAAAGCAGCTTACTTAATGTGACTATTATGGATAAAATGGTCGCTTTGAAAACAATTCCTGGGAGTGGAGGGGCTCTAGGGCTGCTTGTTGAGAAATTATATGAGAAAGAGTTGTTTACCAGTTTAGCAACGGATGATAAGGTGTTGTTGATTTTTCAGGAAGAAAGTCAAGCTGTAAGTGTTCATCAACAAATAAGCTTGTTAGTCTACGGGTAAGAGGTGAAAGTGATGTTACAAGAATTGTCTATTCAAAATTTTGCAATTATCTCTGCGCTAGACGTTTCATTTAGTGAAGGGATGACTGTTTTAACTGGTGAAACTGGTGCTGGGAAATCAATCATCATTGATGCTGTTGGTCTTTTAGTTGGTGGACGTGGATCAGTTGATTATATTCGCCAAGGAGCATCCAAATGTGTGTTAGAGGGACAGTTTAGTGTAGCGCCTGATTCCAAATTAGAATCTCTTTTAGCCGATTTAGCAATAGATTTTGAAGATAATACGGTAATTATTTCGCGAGAAATATCCAAAAATGGAAAAAATGCTTGTCGGGTAAATGGCCGTCTGATTAATACGGCTACTTTACGTGAAGTAGGGAGTTTTCTTGTGGATATTCATGGTCAAAATGAGCATCAAGAATTAATGCATGCCGAAAATCATTTGAGGTTATTGGATCAGTTTGGTCAAGAAGCACTCAGTCATTTAAAAAGTGACTATGAAGCTTCTTTTGGTGTGTATCGGGAGCTTTTGGAAAAGGTTAGAAATAAACAAAAAAATGAAAAAGAGTTTGCACAGCGTATTGACATGCTCAAATTTCAATGCGAGGAAATTGAGGCAGCTGATTTGAAAGTTGGTGAGGAAGCGCTGTTGATGGAAGAACGACATCGTCTAAATAATTTTCAAAAAATCGCGGATGGTCTAACGAATAGTTATGAAGCACTGACTGGTGGAGAGGCAAGTAGTTTGGATCAGGTCGGGTTTGCAATGAATGAGTTGATTGAAATTGAAGGAATTGATGTTGAATATTTAGAAGTATCTGATGTGGTCAAAAATAGTTACTATCAACTACAAGAAGCGGCGACAGCTATCTCTAGAATGGTTGATTCGTTGGAGATGGAAGAAAATCGAATTGATGAGGTGGAGTCTCGTTTAGATGTAATTCGTCAATTGAAACGCAAATACGGTGAGTCTGAAGAGTTAATTTTAGCCTATCTTAATGATATATCGATTGAATTAATGGAGTCAATTCAAGGTGAAAACCTTAGTGAACAGCTTGAGGTACGTTTAGCGGAACAAGAGTTGGCAGTTAAGGAACTTGCGACTCGGATGTCTGATGTTCGTTTGGCAATTGCTCATAAGTTGGAAAAAGCAATTGTGAAACAATTGAAAGAGTTATATATGGAGAAGACCGTCTTTGATGTTCGGGTTACCAAAGAAAATCAGCTGACTGAAACGGGTCAAGATAAAGTTGAATTTTTTATTACAACCAATCCAGGTGAACCTCTGAAACCTTTAGTTAAGGTAGCATCTGGTGGGGAATTGTCCAGAATAATGCTAGCATTAAAAACTATTTTTTCTCAAACTTATGGCGTCACAAGTATCGTATTTGATGAGGTTGATACAGGAGTGAGTGGTCGGGTAGCCCAAGCGATTGCTAATAAGATTCATCAAGTGGCAGAGAAATCTCAAGTTTTGTGTATTACTCATTTACCACAGGTGGCTGCTGTAGCTGATGTCCAATATTTTATTGAAAAACAAGTTAAAAACAAACGGACAGAGACTTCGGTGAGGCAACTTAATCAAGAGGAGCGAGTTTTGGAAGTCGCTCGTATGCTGTCAGGTGACGCAATTACGCCACTTACAAAAGAACATGCTCGTGAGTTGTTGGCATTGGCAAAAAAATAAAAACGATTGGGAATTGAACTCCCAGTCGTTTTTATTTTGAGAAAATATGTGTTAGCATGCATTCATCGAACTTGCACAATTTATTGAGTAAAAGTTCTGATTAAGAAAGCTTATGATTACGGCGATAACAAATCGATTAAAAGGTGATTTGTGCGGTTTCTATATAACTGCCATGACTCCGCCTAGGATGGCCGCGCCAAGAATTGCGATTAACATAACCCATACAACAACTTTTGTTACTTTAGAAAAAGTACTTGGTTTCTTACTACTCACAGGAAGACACTCCTTTTTTTATTCAATGCCATAAGTGTACACCTTTTAGTGCAGCATTAGCAAGCCCAAAGTTAAAAAAACTTTTTCTTTTTCAGTATCCAGAACGTTAAAAGACTGAAAATTACGGTCAAAATGACCAACCACCAAAAGGCATTCTTTTCTTGTGCAAAAGATAATTCGACGTTCATACCATAAACACCGCCGATAATGGTTGGAATAGTCAACACGATGGTTATTACAGTTAATACTTTCATGACAATATTCATATTATTAGACACAATGGCTGAAAAGAGATTACCTAACTGGGACAATAGTTCGGCTTGGATTTTAGCAGAAGCCAAGGCTTGTTTTGTTTCAATCATAATATCATAAAGAGCAGTCGTACTTTCTTTGCTAGTCATGATGAGCGGGGATTCATAAGCTTTCTCAATAACAGTTAAATTTTGTTCTAATGCTGAGTCAAAATAAACCAAACTTTTTTGCATATCCATTAGTTGAAAGAGCTGTTTATTTTCAGTTGATTTTTGTAATTCACTTTCAAGGCCATCAGTTTCAGTTTTTATTGCTTTGATGTAGTAGTTAAACAAATCAGAAAAATGCCATGCTAGTTGAATAGCTAATTTCTCTTTAGTTTCTATTTTTGAAAAAAAAGCCTTTCCTTTGAGTAAGTTAGGGCCCAACTCAAGGGTATCATTGCAGCTTGTGATAATTTTATCTGGTGTTATGATGATACTGAAAGGAAGAGCTTCGATCTGTTTAAAACCACTGGGGCTCATGACAATTTTAGGATACTGTAATAATAGTAATAATGGATGTTGAAAATCAGGTTGTCTGAAGCCTTCATACCGAGAAAATTCTTGATTATCTAAAACTGCAGAAAGATAATCATGTGGGAAATGGTAACGTTTAGTAAAGTGATTGATGTCCTCACTAGTTGGCTTTTCTATGTGAACCCAATTGGCTGATAATTCATCAGTTACTCTAACGATTTTGCTTTCTTCTGTGACTGAAAAGTAATTAATCAATGATTGTCATCCTTTCAAAGTATGCTTATTAATTTAAAGTTTACACAAATAAGCTAAGACAAGCAACTTTCAATTGCCAGAAGCCTTTTTTTTGACTATAATTATTAATTGGTCTTACTAACAGAAGTTTTTAGAGACTCGAACGAAGCGGTCTAGCCACTGTGAAGAATATTACACGATTTCGTAATAAATGTCGTTGAAAGACAATGGAACTTAAACTGACTGACATACGTGTGTAAACTAAACAGTGTATAGTTACTCTAGTAGTTGGAGAACAGAAAGGATTAGTTAATCATGTCGATACCAGTTTTAATGATTTTTTGGTATATTTTCCCAATTATCTTACTATTTGCTTGTAATTTTATTGTTCAATCATTAGCATTAGTAAAAAAATACAAATTAAAATCGCCTGATTTAGCCACCCCATTGTTATTTTTGGGAATTCATGCTATTTCAGAAGATACATTTAAAGTATCAGCAGTTCCTTACATGCTTATTTTAGTTTTTCTGTTAGGGATTATTATTGCCGTAAGCCATGCGTATTACTATGGTGATATTCAATATAAACGATATTTTAAAATGTTTTGGCGAATAGTCTTTTTACTTACTTTGATATTATACATTCTTTTAATTGTTTTAAACATTATTCAATATGTGTAGTGTAGACATGTAAAATAAAAAAGCAACGTAGACTATTCTATGTTGCTTTTTCTATTTTTAGGGAAAATTCCCCACCTGCCTCCCACTTTTGAATTAAAGTTATGTTCTCATTTTTTTATTATCTAAAAACTCTTTGTTACCAAGGGATAGGATAGTTTTTATCAAATTATCTATTTAGACTATCCTTTCGTATATTTAGGGTTAAGTAAAAAAATGAAAAAAAATTAACTACTTTGTGGTAGAAAGTGGGGGAATGTGGTAGACTAAATATACTAAGTGGGTAAATGAGGTAGTCTATCATGTTAATGGGTGAATTCAAACATAATATAGATGCAAAAGGTCGCTTGATCATGCCTTCAAAATTTCGCGATGATTTAGGTGAGAAATTTGTTGTGACAAGAGGGATGGACGGCTGTTTATTTGGTTATCCTCAGAGTGAGTGGGAAGTATTAGAAGACAAGCTTAAAGAAATGCCCTTGGCGAAAAAAGATGCTCGGACATTTGTTCGTTTCTTTTATTCAGCGGCTACAGAATGTGAAATTGATAAGCAAGGTCGAATTAACATTCCTCAAACTTTACGAACCCACGCTAATTTGGAAAAAGAATGTGTCGTTATTGGTGTCTCTAATCGAATTGAAATTTGGAGTCAGGATAAATGGGACGAGTTCTCTGATGAAGCAGAAGCAAATTTTGATGAGTTAGCTGAAACAATGATTGATTTTGGCCTATAAGAAAGAAGAGGAATAATAGGATGACTGAGGAATTTCGCCATACAACAGTCTTACTACATGAGACGGTTGACCAATTGAAAATAGACCCTACAGGCACTTATGTCGATTGTACATTAGGTGGAGCGGGGCACAGTGAGTATTTATTGTCACAATTAGAAGATTTGGGTCATCTATATGCGTTTGATCAAGATCAAACGGCAATTGATCACGCTCAGGAAAAGTTGAAAGAGTATATAGAAAAAGGTATGGTCACCTTTATTAAGGCGAATTTTAGAGAGTTAAAAGATAGATTAAACGAATTGGGTGTTAGTCAGGTAGATGGAATCTTATACGATTTAGGGGTCTCATCACCACAATTAGATGAAGCCGAACGAGGCTTTAGCTATCATCAGGACGCTCCTTTAGATATGCGTATGGATCAAGAAGCAACCTTGACAGCTCGTGAGTTGATAAATACCTATGAGTATCATGAACTTGTGAAAATTTTTTATCGATACGGTGAGGAGAAGTTTTCAAAGCAAATTGCTCGTGAAATTGAGAAGCGACGACAAGTCCAACCGATAGAAACAACGGGTGAGCTAGTTGAGTTAATCAAAGATGTTATTCCAGCGCCTGCGAGACGTAAAGGCGGACATCCTGCTAAACGGATTTTTCAAGCGGTGAGAATAGCTGTTAATGATGAGTTAGCAGTTGTAGAGGAGTCTTTAGAACAGGCGATTAAATTACTAGCACCGAGTGGAAGAATAAGTGTTATTACATTCCATTCATTAGAAGATAGAATAGTTAAAACTATTTTTAAAGAATATAGTCAGCCTAAGGAAACTCCGCCAGGTTTACCAATTATTCCAGATGAGTTTCAACCAGTTCTATCATTAGTAAATCGTAAACCGATTCTTCCGTCTGAAGAAGAATTAACGGATAATAATCGAGCGAGAAGTGCCAAATTAAGGGTGGCTGAAAAAAAAGCACCTTGAAAGGAAGGGGAAGAACAGGTGGCAGAATTAAAGCGAGTTGAAGAATATGATGTAAGCATTCCACAAGAAGTAGATCCAATAATAAAAACAGAGCCGACTGAAGAACCTGTCTTAACCTATCCTAAAAAGAAATTACAAAATATTTCAAAAGCCGAGAAGTTCATCGTTGCTTTAGTTGTTTTAGTTTTTATGACGATAGCAGTGCTCACAGTCAAATTAACGACTACTATTTCCCGTGCAGAGGAAGAAATCGCAGTAATTCAAGGGGATATTGAGAACAAGACTGATCAGGTTAGCAAATTGGAACAAGAAAAAAATGAACTTTCACGACGCGAACGTATTGAAAAAGCAGCCAAAGAAGCTGGTCTTGAAATTAAAGATGAGAACATAAGGAAAGTGAACTAATGAGTTGGAAGAAATGGCAGAAGTATATTCGAAGTAAAGGATTAGAGCCAAGGGACAACCGGAAAAAATTTGGCTCCATCCTCTTTGGGGCAACGGTTGTTGTCTTTTTTCTGTTCATCGGTCGATTTACTTATATTGTTGGATTTGGAAAAGTAGGGCAGACATCACTAGATATAAAAACTCAACAACTTTACCAAGGTAGTAGCGTTGTGAAAGCAAAGAGAGGTTCCATTTATGATCGTAATGGAGTTGCTATTGCTGAGGACGCTACTTCTTATTCGTTATATGCAGTATTGGATAAAACTTATTTAGGTCTGATGAATCCGAAAACTCAAAAACAAGAAATTTTGTATGCCGAACCTAAGAACTTTGATAAAATTGCAGAGATATTAAATAAGTCTTTAAAGATAAAAACGGCAGAAACATTAAAACAACTTAATCAAAAAAAAAATGCAGAAGGGTTTGATATTAAACGGGTTGAATTTGGTAAAAAAGGTAAAGCAATTTCTTTAGAGACTAAAAATAATATTGAAGCTGAACTGAAAAAAGCTGGGATTAAAGGTATATATTTTGACGCTCATCCAGCTCGGATTTACCCTAATGGTGTTTACTCGCCATACTTGGTCGGCTATGCGGCGCTTGCAGATGACGATGATGAAAGTAAAGGGTTGCTCGGCCGAATGGGTATAGAGAAAATGTATAATAAAGAACTGAACGGCCATGATGGAGAGATTAGCTTTCAAAAAGATAGTCGAGGTAATCCGTTACCTGGAAGTGTCAATGAGTTGAAGGAAGCTCAGGACGGTATCTCGATATACACGACATTAGATGATGGGTTACAGTCTCACTTAGAGAATTTATTAACCGAATCAATGGAAAAGTATGGTGCACAAGATATTACAGCAATGTTGGTTGAAGCAAAAACAGGAAATATCTTGGCCGCTTCTCAACGACCGGCTTTTGATCCCGAAACTTTAAAAGGTTTGGATGAAGAAGGGGCACAGTGGCAAAATCTACTAGTTGAACAAGCCTACGAGCCAGGATCAACAATGAAGGTTTTTACTGTTGCTGCGGCAATTGAAACAGGCAACTTTAACCCAAATGCTACTTTTCAAACAGGGAAAATTCAAGTTGATGATAAAGAGATTAATGACCATATTCGTGGTGGGATAGGAACTATTACATATAGACAAGCTCTGGCTTGGTCTAGTAACGTTGGAATGGTTCATTTACAACAAGCGATGGACATGAAATGGATTGATTATTTAAATCGCTTTGGGTTCGGCAAGAGTACCAATTCTGGGTTGCCTCCAGCTGAGAGCGATGGAACAATAAGGACAGATACAACGGTCGATAGAGCGATGACAGCTTATGGTCAGGCTGTTTCTGTTACGCCCTTTCAAATGGTACAGGGGTTCACAGCTATTGCGAATGGTGGCCAAATGATGAAGCCTAATTTTATTAAAAAAATTGTCAAAGCTGACGGAACAGAGGAAGTGACTCAACCGGAAGTTGTGGGGAAACCAATATCAGAAGGAACTGCTAAACAAGTTTTAGACATGATGACCGATGTAGTAGAGGATGAACAATATGGAACGGGTACAGCTTATAAGCTTGATGATTATCGAGTCTCTGCTAAAACCGGAACAGCTGAAATTGCTGAGGAAACTGGCTATTTGAAAGATGAGTATTTGTATTCTGTTGTGCAAATTGCTCCAACAGAAAATCCAGATTATATTATGTATGTTACGATGAGAAAACCGAACATGAATACTGGAACTCAACCAGCTGCAATGATCGCTGAAATTTCAAACGCGTTATTGGAACGAGCATTAAACATCGATGCGACTAACCAAAGTGTTGAGGCAAGTAATAAATAGTTGAAAAAGCAAGCGACTGCGTTTGCTTTTATCGCTAATTTTTAGGAGATAATAACTAATGGAATGGACTAAAGTATTTTTACCAATCGCGTTAAGCTTTGCGATTACTGTAACGATTATGCCTTTTTTTATAGGCTATTTTCAAATGAAAAAGCAAGGACAATCAATCAGAGATGATGGGCCTACTTGGCATAATAATAAAGCAGGAACCCCTACGATGGGCGGTTTAGTGTTTTTAATTGCAATAGTTTTAGCATCTTTGATTTTTGCAATTTGGCAAAAATCATTAACAGCATCTTTTTCTATTGTAATTTTCATTCTTGTCCTATATGGAGTACTTGGCTTTTTGGATGATTTTATTAAAATATTTAAGAAACGTAACATGGGATTAAATTCCAAACAAAAGTTAGTCGGTCAAATAATTGGTGCAGTTGTTTTTTATCTAGTGTTTCGTCATGAAGGATTTGCTAATAGCTTAGAGTTGCCAGTGATTGGTGAAGTAAACTTAGGGATTGTGTATGGTATTTTTGTGATGATTTGGTTAGTTGGGTTTTCTAATGCCGTCAATCTGACGGATGGTTTAGACGGACTTGTTTCAGGGTTAGGTATGATCTCATTTGGAACCTATGCCATTATAGCTTGGAACCAACAACAATATGATATTCTAATTATTTGTTTAACAACAATGGGCGGCTTGTTAGGTTTCTTTTTGTTTAATAAAAAACCAGCTAAAATTTTTATGGGAGACGTTGGCTCTTTGGCATTGGGTGGCATGTTAGCGGCAATTTCGATTCTTCTTCATCAAGAGTGGACGCTACTTTTAATTGGCTTAGTTTATGTTATTGAAACAGCAAGCGTAATGCTTCAAGTAACTTCATTTAAGTTAAGAGGAAAACGAATTTTTAAAATGGCTCCTATTCACCATCACTTTGAGATGTCAGGGTGGAGTGAATGGAAAGTTGATATTGTTTTTTGGATAATAGGATTGGTAATGTCAGTCATTACTTTAATGATTTTATACTAAGGGGAAGCCCTCTATAAGGAGAAAATACCGAGATGAAAACAGTGACAGCATATGAAAATAAGAAAATTTTAGTCTTAGGTTTGGCAAGAAGTGGCGTTAGTGCAGCTCGTTTACTTCATCAGTTAGGAGCACTTGTAACAGTTAATGATGCCAAAAGCTTTGATGAAAATCCTGAGGCACAGGAATTGCTTTCATTAGGAATTCGTGTTGTGACAGGAGGTCATCCTGCAGATTTGATGGATGAAGAATTTATTTTAGTTGTTAAAAATCCCGGTATTCCTTATACTAATCCCATTCTCGAAAAAGCAATAGAGAAAAAGATCCCAATTATAACAGAGGTTGAACTAGCTTATCAAATTGCAGAGGCTAAAATTATTGGTATTACAGGGACCAATGGTAAAACAACAACAACAACAATGATTGGTGAGTTACTTAATCAAGGTCTTGAACATGGAAAAGCTTATTTGGCTGGAAATATTGGATCGCCGGCTAGTACTGTAGCTCAAAAAGCAACAGCAAAAGATGTGTTGGTGACCGAATTATCAAGTTTTCAGTTAATGGGAACACTTGAGTTTCATCCACAGATTGCTATCATTACTAATTTATATGAAGCACATTTAGATTACCATGGTAGTCGCGACGAGTATGTCAAAGCCAAGTGGAATATTCAGAAGAATATGACACAAGATGATGTCTTGATTTTGAATGGGAATCAATCTGAACTAGTTGCTTTAGGTGAAACTAGTAGGGCTCAGATTATATTGTTTTCAACAAAAGAAAAAGTAGTTAGAGGTGCCTATATAGAAGAGGGGCAATTGTGTTATAATGGCGAAGGCGTGATGGCTGTGGAAGAAGTTGGTGTTCCAGGGGATCACAATTTAGAAAATGCTTTGGCATCCATTATCGTTGCGAAACTTTTAGGAATTTCTACTGAGTCGATTCGTGAAACGCTTCGACATTTTGGTGGAGTTGAGCATAGGACAGAGTATGTTGGAGAAATTTTGGGAAGAAAATTCTACAATGATTCCAAAGCAACTAATATATTAGCGACTGAGAAAGCTTTGAGTGGTTTCGATAATTCTAAGACAATTCTTTTGGCTGGAGGGCTTGATAGAGGAAATGAATTTGATGAGTTAATCCCTTCAATTGAAAAGTTGAAAGCCATCATTTTATTTGGCGAAAGTCAACATAAATTGGAAAAAGCGGCACTGGCCGCCAATATTCAAGAAATAATTCTAGTAGATACTCTTCAAGAAGCAGTTGCCAAAAGTTGGCAACTTAGCCAAATTGGCGATGCGATTTTATTATCACCTGCGTGTGCTAGTTGGGATCAATTTAAGAATTTTGAAAGTCGTGGTAAAGTATTTAAAGAAGCTGTT
Source organism: Vagococcus sp. WN80Y (assembly GCF_059621045.1). NCBI lineage: Bacteria > Bacillati > Bacillota > Bacilli > Lactobacillales > Enterococcaceae > Vagococcus > Vagococcus sp. WN80Y. The sequence continues at coordinate 110,198 of NZ_JCAQHY010000007.1, read as the reverse complement.
AAGCAAATAAATAATGAGAAGTGAGTAATGATATGAGAGTATTAGTATCTGGTGGAGGAACGGGGGGCCATATTTACCCAGCAATCTCCTTAGTAAAACACATCAAAGAAAAGCATCCAGATGCTGAGTTTCTTTATATAGGAACTGAGCGTGGGCTAGAAAGTAAGATTGTACCTAGGGAAGGGATTCCATTTAAGACAATTAACATCCAAGGTTTCCGCCGTTCTTTATCGTTTGAGAATGCTAAAACAGTTTATCTTTTTATGAAAAGTATCAGTGATTCGAAAAAAATTATTAGAGAATTTCAACCTGACGTTGTAATGGGGACTGGAGGCTATGTCTGTGCTTCAGTTGTTTATGCAGCGCATAAAGAAGGTATTCCCACATTGATTCATGAGCAAAATAGTGTGCCAGGAGTAACAAATAAGTTTTTAGCTAAATATGTGAATAAGGTGGCTATTTGTTTTCAAGATGCCGCTCAGTATTTTCCAAGTAATAAAATTGAGTTGACTGGTAATCCACGTGCACAGGAAGTTGCTGAAATCGAGAGCTCTTCGATTTTGACTACGTATGGCTTAAAGCCAGATATCCCAACTGTGCTGATTTTTGGGGGAAGTCAAGGAGCTCTTTCGATGACCAATGCGCTCATTGATAGTTTTGAAGAGTTGAGTAAACGAGAGTATCAAGTACTATGTGTTACAGGTGATCGGTATTTTGAACGTGTTCAAACAGCCATAAACGATGCTAAGATTGGCTCACCTAATTTAGTAGTGAGACCTTATATTGATGGCATGGAGTTGGTTTTGAAAAATATTGACTTGGTTGTAAGTAGAGCGGGTGCAACGACTATTGCTGAAATTACCGCTCTGGGTCTACCCTCTTTGTTGATTCCAAGTCCTAATGTGACTAATGATCATCAGACGAAAAATGCTATGAGTTTAGTCTCTGTTGGTGCTGCTGAACTGTTGAAAGACAGTGACTTGTCTGGCCTTTCTTTAGTTCGTGAGCTGGATGCGATTATGCTAAATGATGAACGTCGACTTTCTATGGCGAAGGCTTCTTTGGCAGAAGGCATACCTGATGCGACAGATCGATTGTTGGCAGTTGTTGAAGAGATTATATGAAGTAGGAGGTAAGCATCATGGGAAAAGACGATCAAGATACAGATAAGCCATCTGAGCCGGAAAATATGGAGATGCTTACGCCTTGGCAAAAAGAAAATTTAAAGTATTTAGAGCAAGTTGGTGATGAGCCTCAATGGAAACGACCAGAGGAAGCTGATACCAAACAAGAGCTTGAGTCTGAAAAAGAGGATGATCCTGAATTAGTCGTAAATGCTGAGATTTCTGAAAAAATTCTGGAAACTGACGAAGAACCAGATAAGCCGGTTACTTTAGAAACGGTTAAGGATCTACCAAAATCTAAGTCTTTTGCCGATAAGTTGCCTAAAATGAAAGAAGCAAGGCAAAAGCGCTTAAAAAGACGATTAACTTTAATTGTTAGCATTTTTGGCGTCAGTGCTCTAGGAACTATGTACTATGTATCTCCTCTTAGTAAACTTAATAAGATTGAAGTTGTTGGCAATACTGCTGTTTCATCAGAAGATATTGCGGCATCTACCAAACTTACGAGACAGAATTTTATTTGGTCTGCTTACTTTAATCAAGACTTAGTTTCTAGAATAAAAAAGGCTAACCCGAGAATTAGTAAGGTTAGTATTAGTTTAAGTCGATTGAATAATTTGAAAGTATCTGTAAAGGAGTATGCTGAAGTAGCATATGCAAAAGAAAATGACCAAATTTATGCAGTCCTTGATAATGGTCATATCTTGACAGAACCTACGGAGATTAAGAATGAAACATTTCCAATTTTGATCAATTTTAAAGCAGGTGACAATCTAAATTATCTGATGGCTAATTTTTCAAAAATCAACAGTGAAGTATTGGCAAACATTAAAGAAATTAAAAGTACACCAAGTGAATCTAATCCAAATTTGATGACAATCGACATGAAAGATGGCAATCAGATTATTGCTTCCACTCGAGATTATCAGGATAAAATCAATTACTATCCACAAGTTATTGCTGATAATGAAGAAAAGGGTGTAGTTGATATGGAGGCCGGTATTTTCTTTACAACATTTGCATCCATTGAGGCTCAAAAAAAGGCTGAACAAGCTGAAAAAGAGCGTCAAGAATGGTTAAAACAAGTGGAAGAAGAAAATAAACAAAAAATTAACGAATAATTATGTATTCTCCTTTTGTAAAGTCTACTATTTATGGTAGAATTGTATGAAGATGGATTATTTTGTAATTTTAATTAAACAATATGAAATTAACATGAAATTTAACAGTATGAAATAGCAATTTAAAATAGGAGGGATTACCTTTCATGGCAAAAACAGGAATTTACGTTGGCCTTGATATAGGAACAACATCAGTAAAAGTTGTTGTGGCTGAATATATTGAAGGTCAAATTAATATTATTGGTGTCGGAAATGCTAAAGCGGAAGGATTAAGTCGTGGTATTGTCATTGATATCGATAAAGCCGTTAACTCAATTAAGCGCGCAATTAGCCAAGCAGAGGAAAAATCTGGCATTCAAATTAGAAAAGTAAATGTTGGCTTACCTGCTAACTTATTAGAAGTTGAAAAGTGTGAAGGCATGATTGCTGTTAATACTGAATCAAAAGAAATTACGGATGAAGATGTTCGTAACGTTGCATCAGCTGCAATTGTTCGTTCAACGCCCCCAGAACGTCAAATTATTACCTTGATTCCTCAAGAGTATAAAGTTGATGGGTTTGATGGGATTAAAGATCCACGTGGCATGATTGGGGTTCGTCTCGATATGAACGGGGTCGTCTTTACAGGACCTAAAACAATTGTACATAATATTCGTAAATGTGTCGAAAAGGCTGGTCTGCAGTTAGCTGAATTAGTAATTACGCCTTTAGCATTGACAGAGTCAATTTTATCAGATGGTGAAAAAGATTTTGGTACAATTGTAATTGACATGGGCGGTGGCCAAACGACAACAGCAGTTATGTACGAAAACGAGTTGAAATTCACCTATGTTGAACAAGAAGGTGGAGAGTTTGTCACTAAGGATATTTCTGTTGTTTTGAACACTTCGTTGAACAATGCAGAAGCACTTAAGATTAATTATGGTGACGCTTATCCGGAAAGAACATCTTCTCATGAAGAATTTCCAGTAGATGTTATTGGTCAAAAAGAGCCGATTAAGGTAGATGAACGTTACCTATCTGAAATCATTGAGGCTCGTATGGAACAAATTCTAACAAAATCGAAAGCAGCCCTTGAAGAAATTGATGCGCTGACATTACCTGGTGGTATTATTTTAACAGGTGGTAATGCAAGTATCCCAGGGATAGTTGAATTAGCGGCAGATATTTTTGGCACACATGTGAAGTTACATGTACCAAATCATATGGGATTAAGAAATCCAATTTTTGCCAATGCTATTAGTATCGTGGAATATGGTTCTCAATTAGATGAGATTTATCATATTTCAAAAGCTGCCCTTACCGGCGGAAAACTCTCTGTTAGTCAAACTAGTGAAGACGTTCATTTCGAAGCATCACGTCCTGTTGAGCAAGAGTATACACCTCAACAACCAGTGGTCTACGATAATTATGAAGGCGAAGAAGAAGAACCAAAAGGCAAAAATGTGAAAAGTAAATTAACGGATTTTATTTCTAATATTTTTGACTAATACCAAAATAGGAGGACTATAACGAGATGGAATTTTCAATTGATAATAATATTGATAGTGGTGCAATAATAAAAGTAATCGGAGTCGGTGGTGGTGGCGGAAATGCTGTAAACCGTATGATCGATGAAAATGTTAAAGGTGTCGAGTTTATCGTTGCCAATACGGATGTGCAAGCATTGAAAGATAGTAAAGCTGAAACTGTCATCCAATTAGGACCAAAGTACACTCGTGGTCTTGGAGCGGGCTCGCAACCAGAAGTTGGTCAAAAAGCTGCTGAGGAAAGTGAATCATTTTTGGCTGATGCTTTAAGTGGAGCCGATATGGTCTTTATTACAGCTGGTATGGGAGGCGGCACTGGAACAGGTGCTGCGCCTGAGGTTGCTCGTATTGCTAAGCAGTTAGGAGCTTTGACTGTTGGTGTTGTTACACGTCCGTTTAGTTTTGAAGGACCAAAACGCGGTCGATATGCTGCAGAAGGTATTTCTCAATTAAAAGAAAATGTTGACACGTTATTGATTATTTCAAATAATCGCTTATTGGAAATTGTTGATAAAAAGACACCAATTTTAGAAGCGTTTAGAGAAGCTGATAATGTCTTGCGTCAAGGGGTACAAGGTATTTCGGATTTGATTACAGCACCTGGTTATGTTAACTTGGATTTCGCTGATGTTAAAACAGTTATGGAAAATCAAGGAACTGCTTTGATGGGAATTGGATCAGCTAGTGGAGAAGATCGTGTCATCCAAGCAACGAAACAAGCTATTTCATCACCATTACTTGAAACATCAATTGATGGGGCAGAACAAGTTCTATTGAACATCACTGGTGGCCTAGATATGACGTTGTTTGAAGCTCAAGACGCATCTGATATTGTAACTAGTGCTGCAAATAGTGATGTTAATATCATTTTAGGTACATCAATTAACGAAGATCTGAAAGATGAAATTATCGTAACTGTTATCGCAACAGGGATTGATCCAACTAAAAATGAAAAAAAAAAGGGCGGCCGCAACGTCGTTAGACAAGCCCCTCAACAAACAACACAGCAACACACTCAATCGCAAGTGGTAGCACCAGCACCACGCCCAACGATTGATTTGGAGCCAATTAAGGCTGAACCAGAAGTCGATAGTGCATTCGGTGATTGGGACATTCGTCGTGAACCGAGCCAACGTGGCAATGTCGAACCTGCTTCATTTGATAAACTTGAGAAAAAAGAATTTGAAAGTTTTTCAAAAGAACCAATTGACAAAGATGATGATGATGAACTAAACACACCGGCATTTTTCCGTAGAAAAAGATAGGAGCAACTTGTATGCTTGAAGATAATGTGAATCGAATAAAGATGACTGTTTCTCAAGCATGTCAAGACGCTCAGAGAGAGCTGAACTCAGTTAAGGTGATTGCAGTTACTAAGTCAGTTTCTAGTAAGGAAGCAGAAAACCTGATTTCATTTGGCTTTACTGATTTTGGTGAAAACCGTGCTGAAAGTTTACTTCAAAAGCAAGCTGATTTACATGAGTACCCAATTACGTGGCATTTAATTGGTCGCTTGCAGAGGCGTAAGGTAAAAGATGTGATTAATCATATCGACTATTTTCATGCCTTAGAAAGTGATCGATTAGCCGCTGAAATTGATAAGCGGGCGGACCATCTTATTAATTGCTACGTGCAAATCAACGTGTCAGAAGAAGCGGCTAAACAAGGGGTGTCTTTGGAAGAAGCTAGTGACTTTATTGGAGAACTGGTTAGGTATCCTAAGATTCGAGTGGTTGGTTTAATGACTATGGCACCTTTTGATGCGACAGAAACAGAAATAGAGGAGTATTTTACTCAGCTAGCCATTAAGAGAAATGAGATTATGGCAATGAACTGGCAGCATGCCCCGTGTACGGAGTTAAGTATGGGGATGACGCAGGATTACCCTATTGCCATTAAAGCAGGCGCAACAAATGTTAGAATAGGTACTGCTTTTTTCAAAGACTAGAAAATAAGAAGGATGAGTAGAATGAATATGTCGACCGCAGCTGAAAAAATACAAAAGTTTTTCGGATTGAATGATAGTGACGATTATGAAGAATCGTATACTGCTGAACCCGCATATGCTGAACAACCAGAACCACGATATTCTAGCCCAAACCGTTCATATTTTCAAGATGAAGGAACAGCAGAGAATACCAGATTCAGACAAGCACCTGTGCAACCTAAGACTCAGCAGCAGCCAGTGAGAGAAACGACCCGGGAACAGCCTGTGGAGCCGGTACTGGAAAATGTCAGGATTCCCAAAAAAGTTGTCCAAATGAGTAAAAAAGAAAGCTCATTTCAACAAAGTTCAGTAGGAGAAGAAAAAGTGAAGAAAATTTCAATATTAGAACCGAGAACTTATACTGAATCTAAAAATATTGCAAAATGCGTTTTTAGAAATGAAATTGTTATTGTTAATTTTCATTTGGTAGAAGAAGCTCAAGCTCGCAGAATTGTCGATTTCTTAACGGGTGCTGTTTATGCACTTGATGGAGATATTCAACGATTAGGTGATGAAATTTTCATCTTAACACCTCCTAATACCGAGATTGATAGTGCAACTGCCAAGAGCTTATTGAGTACCCAATTTAGGGACTATTAGAAGGATGTGTTTTTTTGAATAGCTATAATTTATTAAACTTTATTGTCACAGTATCTGAGGTATACTCTGGTGCTTTGGTGATTTATGCACTACTTTCGTGGTTTCCGGGAGGCTATGATTCAGCCATTGGACGATTTTTAGCTAAAATTTGTGAACCATATCTGAGTTTATTTGATCGTTTTAATTTGAACTTTGGTGGTATTGGTTTTTCTATTATGATTGCAATTATTGTGCTTAACCTTGGAACCAGACTTATAGTTAACCTCTTGATGGGGATCTTATTATAAAGTTTTCAACTAATATCATTGAAAGGATGTGTGTCTATGAATGTAAATGTTTATCAACATTTTCGTAAAGATGAACATCCTTTTGTTGATATGATCGGAGGATGGATTGAGCAAGTTGAAAGTCAGTATGCTCCTCATTTAACCGATTTTTTAGACCCAAGACAAGCGTTTATTTTAGAATCAATTGTTAGAAGTGACAGTGAGCTCCTTTTTTCTTTATATGGTGGTTACGAAAGTGCTGAAAGACGCCGAGCTTTAATTTATCCAGATTATTATCAGCCAACAGTTGATGAATATGATACGGTTTTGTTTGAAATACATTACCCAGCTAAGTTTGGTAAATTATCGCATGGTAAAATTCTTGGTACTCTTCTTAATTTAGGGGTGAGACGGGAATTTTTCGGTGATATAATTTCGGATGGTGAGCGATGGCAGTTTTTTGTTAATAAGGAAATAGCTCATTTTGTTAGTGCCCAGCTAATTAAGATTGGAAGTTTTACGATTAGACTTGAAGAAGTTAGCTATACGGATGTTTTGAGGCCAAAAGATAGTTGGGAAATAGAGCAAATAACGGTGAGTTCGATGCGTTTAGATACTGTTATATCTTCAGTCTTTAATATTTCACGACAGCGTGCTAAAAGCTTAGTTGAAAGTGGGAAAGTCAAGATCAATTGGGTAGAAACGGTACGACCTGATTTTATGTTAGCTCTATTAGATATTATTTCAATTCGAGGTTTTGGTCGAATTCAAGTAAGAGAGATCAATGGTCAAACGAAAAAAGAAAAGCACCGACTAGAAATTGGTGTTTTAAGAAAATAATGCAGAGGTGAGAGAATATGGCTTTAAGTCCATTAGATATTAAAAATAAGAGCTTCCCTACAAAAATGAGGGGCTATAATCAAGAAGAAGTTGATGAGTTTTTAGATCAAATCATCAATGATTATGAAGATGTTTTACGAGAAAAAAGAGAATTAGAAAAAAGTTTGAAACATGCTGAAGAAAAATTAACTTATTTCAATGAATTGAAAGACGCGTTGAATCAGTCTATCATTGTGGCTCAAGATACAGCCGATAAGTTGAAAGACAGTGCAACTCGTGAGTCTGATGTGATGGTCACAACAGCTAATGCTGATGCTAAAACTATTATTAGTCGTGCTAATGCTGAGGCAGAAGCAACAATTAGTGCTGCAAATTTGAAAGCCAAAGAAGTAATGGAATCCGCTACTACAAGAGCAAGTCAATTAGCTCATGAGACAGATGATTTAAAGAAAAAAACTCGCGAATTTCACCGCAGCTTAGCTTTGTTGCTCGAGTCGCAATTGGAAATCGTTAAAAGTAAGGACTGGGATGAGTTATTAAAACCTTTCTCAACGTATGTTGATAAGGCCCAACATTCTGCTGTAAAAGATTTGCTTGATAATGAGCATCTTGACAAGCCAAAGGCGAGTAATGTAGAATTAGAAGGAAGTACACAAGCCATTGATTTGGATGTGATAAGTAAAGCGGCGGATGAGTTATTAGCTACTGATCTTGGTGGAACTTCACCATTATCAGAAAATGGTTCTATAAAGTCAGAACGTCGAGAACGTCGTAGAGATTAATAGTGAGACAAAAAACAATTGATGATTCTCAAAGCGAGCCAATGATAGTGAAAGTTTGGCAGACACTTGTTGATTGGCCTATCCCTCACTTAACTTTAATTGAGAAATAAAGTAACAATTAACGAATCATTCTCGTTACGAATGATAGAGGGAATTTAACATGTTTAATGTCAAATTCTAAATCTGGGTGGTAACACGAGTACTTCGTCCCTTTTATGGGAGAAGTACTTTTTTTTATATCTTATTTTACTAATCGTGTTTAATAGAGAAACTGAATGGTTTACTAATTTACTAAGGAGAGAAAATAATCATGAAAATGAAAGAGACTTTGCAATTAGGAAAAACTGATTTTCCAATGCGTGGTAACTTGCCTGTTAGAGAAGAAGAATGGCAAAAAGAGTGGGAAGACCAGCAAATTTATGAGAAACGTCAAGCATTAAACGAAGGAAAGCCGAGCTTCATTTTGCATGATGGACCGCCATATGCAAATGGTAATATTCATCTTGGACATGCTTTAAACAAGATTAGCAAGGATATTATTGTTCGTTCCAAATCGATGTCTGGATTCCGTGCTCCTTATGTACCAGGGTGGGATACTCATGGGTTACCCATCGAGCAAGTTTTAACGAATAAAGGTGTTAATCGTAAAGAGATGTCTCGCGCTGAGTATTTAAAAAAGTGTGAAGAATATGCTTTAACACAAGTTGATACACAACGATCCGACTTTAAACGCTTAGGTGTTGCTGGAGAGTGGGATAATCCGTACGTTACTCTTACACCTGATTATGAAGCGGCACAAATCCGTGTATTTGGAAAAATGGCTGAAAAAGGCTATATCTATAAAGGCCTGAAACCTATTTATTGGTCTCCATCAAGTGAATCTTCTTTGGCGGAAGCTGAAATTGAATACAAAGATGTAAAATCGGCTTCAATTTATGTGTCTTTTAAGGTCAAAGATGGCAAAGGAAAATTGGATAATGAGACGGCCTTTGTTATTTGGACGACGACACCGTGGACTTTACCTGCTAACCTAGGTATTTCTGTTAATCCTGAGTATCAATATTTAGTCGTTAAAGCAGATGGTAAGAAGTTTGTTGTGGCTAAAGATTTATTAGAAACAGTTAAGGAAGCTATTGGCTGGGATAATGTTGAGACTTTAGAAGCAATTGCTGGAGCTGACCTTGAAAATATGACTGCACAACATCCGTTTTATGATCGTGAATCTCTTGTGATGTTAGGTGATCACGTAACGTTAGATGCGGGAACAGGTTTAGTTCATACAGCTCCTGGTCATGGTGAGGATGATTATATTGTTTCTAAACGCTATGGGCTTGACATTTTGTCACCAGTTGATAATCGTGGAGTATTCACTGATGAAGCTCCTGGTTTTGAGGGAGTTTTTTATGATAAGGCCAATCCATTAATTACGGAATTGCTAGAAGAAAAGGGCGCATTATTGAAGCTTGATTTCTTTACTCATAGTTATCCTCATGATTGGCGCACGAAAAAGCCTGTTATTTTTAGAGCGACACCGCAGTGGTTTGCGTCAATTGATAAATTTAGAGATAATATTCTATCTGAAGTTGAAAAAGTGGATTGGATTCTACCATGGGGTAAAACTCGTCTTTACAATATGGTTCGTGATCGGGGGGATTGGGTTATTTCTCGTCAGAGAGCTTGGGGAGTTCCTTTACCAATTTTCTATGCGGAAAGTGGTGAACCAATTCTGACTCCAGAAACTATTGAGCATGTTGCGAATATTTTTGCTAAGGAAGGTTCTCGTGTTTGGTTTGAGCGGGAAGCAAAAGAATTGTTACCAGTAGGGTTTACTCATGAAGGAAGTCCTAATGGTGAGTTTACAAAAGAAACAGATATTATGGATGTTTGGTTTGACTCCGGTTCTTCTCATGAAGCTGTTCTTCGTGGTCGCTCTAATCTGAGCTTCCCAGCTGATATGTATTTGGAGGGCTCTGATCAATACCGTGGTTGGTTTAACTCAAGTATTACGACGAGTGTGGCAATTAATGGTGTTGCACCTTACAAAGCTGTTTTGTCTCAAGGATTTACGTTAGATCCCCAAGGGCGCAAGCAAAGTAAATCATTAGGAAATACGATTGAACCCGGAAAAGTCATCAAACAAATGGGTGCTGATATTTTGAGACTTTGGGTGGCTAGTGTTGATTATGAATCTGATGTTCGTGTAGACATGAATACGTTGAATCAAATTTCAGAGGTTTACCGGAAAATTAGAAATACGATGCGTTTCTTGTTAGCCAATACGACTGATTTTGTGCCAACTGATCATGGGGTTAGTTATGATGAATTGCGTTCTGTTGATAAATATATGATGGTGAGATTAAATCAAGTGACGAAGCAAATTCGTGAGAAGGGCTATGAGACTTATTCATTCTCAACTATTTATAAAACAATTGTCAACTTTTGTACAAACGATCTATCATCGTTTTATCTGGATTTTGCAAAAGATGTGGTATATATTGAAGCTGAGGATAATTATGAGCGTCGTTGTATGCAAACTGTTTTCTACGAGACATTGGTGACGTTGACGAAATTGTTGACCCCAATTTTACCTCATACTGCTGAAGAAATTTGGAGTCATTTGAAAGAGGAAGAAGAATACGTTCAACTGGCAGAGCTACCGGGCAATCAGGAGTATCCTAATCAAGCTGAGTTGATGGAATTGTGGGATGCTTTTATGGAGTTAAGAGATAATGCGCTTAAAACCTTAGAAGAAGCTCGTAATGAGAAATTGATTGGTAAATCGTTTGAAGCGAAGCTGACAATCTTCCCAAGTGAACCAGTTAAAATCTTAATTGAGGCTTTGGATGCGAAGTTAGATCAATTGCTGATTGTTTCTCAATTAGATGTGGCTTCAGTCGATGCTGCTGTTCCAGAGAAGGCACTTAAATTTGCTGATATGGCTATTTTAGTTGAAAAAGCAGCAGGTGAAACGTGTGATCGATGTCGTGCAGTTAAAGAAGATGTAGGGAGTCATGAAAAATTACCAACACTTTGTGAGCGTTGTGCCACAATCGTTGAGGAGAACTTCCCGGAAGCTACTACCGAAGGATTTGAATAAAAGAATGTAAAAAACCAGCTTGAGCTATTGCTCAGGCTGGTTTTTTTAATAGTTGTAGTGATTAGTTAAATTTTCCGTGTTCGCGGTACCACTCATCAGGATGCCAAATCCACTCGAAGTCATCTCGGGCTAGAAGATCAAAGGCACATTGAGGGCCCATTGTCCCACTTGGGTAGTTAGGAAATTCAGGAGTTTCTTTGTCCCATGTCTGACGAATAACGTCAACAATTCGCCATGATTGAGCAACTTCATCCCAATGGGTAAAGTTAGTACCATCCCCTTGGAGACAGTCTAAAATCAATTTTTCATAAGCCTCAGGACTATTATCCAATGAATCAGCCGAGTGACGATAGTCAAGCTTGATTGGGTCAATCGTGAATCCAGAGCCAATTTCTTTGCCATTAAGTGTTAATTGGAAGCCTTCAGTTGGTTGGATGTAAATAGTTAAGATATTTCGTGGAATATCTTGGGCATTGCAGGCAGATTCAGAAGGATCACGAAACACATTGATTGGCGTTGGTTTGAAAACGATATTGATTCGCGTCCCTTTTTCTGTTAATTGCTTCCCTGTTCTGATATAGAAGGGAACACCACGCCATCTAAAGTTATCAATGACCAGTTTCCCTGCAACAAATGTTTCCGTATGTGAGTCAGATTCAACGTTGGTTTCCTCACGGTAGCTAATAAATGACTTACCATCAAGCTCACCTGCTCCATATTGGCCGCGAACGAAATTTGTTTTTGCTTCCTCTTCAGAATACACCCGAATCGAGTTTAAGGCTTTAACTTTCTCATCACGAATGGTTCGTTCTGAAAAAATTGCAGGAGGTTCCATTGCAAGAAGTGATACGACCTGGAGAATATGATTTTGTACCATGTCTTTCAGTGCGCCACTTTTATCGTAATAACCGCCTCGTTCTTCAACTCCAAGAGATTCTGCTAAAGTGACTTGAATATTGTCGATGTATTTATTGTTCCAAAGAGACTCAAAAATATTGTTGCCGAAGCGCACAGCTGAAATATTTTGAATCATCTCTTTACCTAAGTAATGATCGATTCGAAATATTTGATCTTCAGCAAAAACTGCTCGAATTTCATTGTTTAATTTTTCGGCAGAATGGTAATCTGTTCCAAAAGGTTTTTCAATAATTAGGCGATTAAAGCCATTCTCTGTCATGATTTTTTCAGATTTTAAATGCTCAGTGATAACACCAAAAAAGTTAGGCGCCATCGCTAAGTAAAAAATACGATTGTTATCTAGATGATATGTTTCATCTAGTTCAGTCGCTAGTACTTTCAGATTATGATAATGCTCTGTATCGGTGACGTTGTGAGCTTGATAATAAAAGTGACGTGTAAAATCCGCTAATTCTTTTTCAGTAGGCTCCAATTCTGCAATGGTATCACGAACAATTTCACGATAGTACTCATGACTCCATTCTCGGCGCGCTGTCCCAATGACTGCAAATCGTTCTTTTAAGAAACCTTTTCTGTAAAGTCGGAATAAGGAAGGATAAAGTTTTCGTTTAGCTAAGTCACCCGTCCCTCCGAAAATCGTGAATAGGGCAATTTGTTCATTTGACATATATATCGACTCCTCACTTTCTGAAATAAGTTAAGTTGAAATTTTTCATAAATTGACTGAAAATTTATATAATTATTACATAAGGTATATTTTACTGGTTTAACTAAGCCAAAGCAAGGATAAACGATCTGTGGGTCAATTTATTTCGGCAAGGTATAGGTTAAAAGAAAATGAGTCGAGTAAAAGGAAGCAATCTAACATAAAAAAACTGTCAATCAGTAAGTTGATTAACAGTTTTGTCAGTTAAATATGGCTAACAAAAATATTATGAGCGGCTTTAAAGCTGACATGGAATTTTTTCCCAGCATCATCAATCAGTGTTAACGGCCCTTCATAAGCGCCGATTGTTTTAACTGTTACAACGGTGTGTATGCCTAAATCAATACTAGCTAAGTAATCGAGAAGCTCTGTTTCATCAATTACCCGTTCAATTCGGATCCGCTCATTGACGCTGACTTCACTTAATGATTGGAACTTTTGCTCTTGAATGGGTTGATTATTGCCAGGAATAATCCCTCCATGAGGGCAGACTTGTGGAAATTCTAAATATTCTTCAAGTCGATTAGCTAATTCTTCAGAAGTCACATGTTCTAATACTTCAGCTTCTACGTGAACTTCATTCCAGGCGTAATTCAAGTGATTTACCAGAAAAACTTCCCAAAGTCGATGCTTTCTGACTAACGTACTCGCATGTTGTAGCCCAGCATCAGTTAATTGAACGCCTTGATAAGGCGAGTGCTTAACAAAGCCATCTTTTTCTAGTTTTGAAATCATTTCACTCACAGAGGCAGCAGACACATTTAGTCCTGCTACGATTGATTTATTAGTTATTTTTTTATCATAGCCACCTAACTCAAATATTAGCTTTAGGTAGTCTTCTTTATTAGGAGTCATAGAACTTGGCCTCACTTTCATTTTCTATTCTATCAGATTTATCCCCTTCATCGCAATCTTAATGAGAGGGACTACTAGATGAAAACGAATCCAGTGTGAGACGGCTATATTTTGTGTGACATTGCTTTCAATAAGCAGATGTACTAATTAATTAAAGTTGAGCTGATTTTTAATGAAGTAAAGAAATTCGAGATTGTCTCTGTTGACTTTAGCGAGTGATTGCCAGTCACTTTTCTGGCTAAAATAGGCAACCGCAATAATTTGAACAGTACAAAGCATGGGAAATAAAGCGTCCTTTTCTTCTTGAATAAGTGGTGAAATTTGCTGGTAACCGTCGATCAGGCTAGCAAAAAGTGCAGGCCATTCTTGATACTGATTTTCTTGTGTTGCTTGGGAGAGAATTGCAGTCCCCATGTAACATAGATCAAATAGACGGGGACTCTTAATACTAAGATCAAAGTCGATAAAGCCTGAAACATGTCCATCAAGGAAAAGAATATTTCCCGGATTTGGGTCTCTGTGAATAAGTTGTTGAGGCAATTTTGGAAATAAGCTAGTGGCACTGGCTAAAAGTTCTTCAGCAAAATGATTAGGCAATGTCATTTGCCATTGAGTGTTAATTTTTTTCATTAGCGGTAAAGCCCAGTCGGATAAGACAGAGATGAGTTCGTAGTCATCAGTTGCTAAATCCGATTCAAGCTGGCGTAAGGCTATATGTAACTTAGCAAGTGCACGCCCTTGTTCTTCAGCAATGTAGCGAGAGTTATTTGAAAAAAGCTCTTGAAGTGTTAATGGCGTACCAGGAATTTTTTTAACCAAGATAAAGTCTCCTTCAGTCAATTGAGCAAGCTCTTTTTTTGTTCGTGTTAAATAGACTTTTTGACTCGCTAAGCCGACAGTGGCAAGGCCATGAGAGATTTTTATGTGTGTGTCGAGTTCTTGATTGTTACCTCTTTTCAAGATGAACTTGTGATTAATCTCCCAAATTTGATGCTGTTTATTTGCTGATTCTATAGGGCTGATAAGTTTAACTGGTTCGAAGTCCCAGTTAGTTGCGATAATAGCGCGTATGTCTTTTTTCGTATACATGACTTGTCCTCCTTCAAAAAAGTTTGGGCAAACCGGTTTGTCAATTGTGTGTATCTTAAGGTAATTTTTTGGACTACAACCATAGAGTTGGGTAAAGGCACGATAGAACCCTGAATAGTTTTTAAAGCCGTAAGCAAGAGCTGTCTGTTCTTTTGCCCCTCCCTGAGATATATCATAGAGAGTATGACATAATTTACGTTGGCGAATATAACTGGCTAGCGTAAATCCGGTCATTTCTTTGAATAAGCGGTAAAAATGAAAGGGAGAGTAATGGTATTTTGTCGCTAAGTCAGTTAACTTCCAATCACTTTTTAGTTGAGTTTCAATATAGTTGATGCAATCCATTATCATTCGTTCCATACTAATTACCTCCACGTGTACTACAATTATAACGAAATTAAACATAAAAAGATGTCGAAATTTGCGGTTTTTTTGTCAATTGGACGAGGCTATCAGAATAATACTACCTTAAAAGCGGAGTCCAAATAGAATGGAAATACTTCAAGGTTTCTAACGTAGTTTGCTAGCGAGTGCGAGTAAATTTATGATATAGTAAGTAAGAAGTGAAACAAAGATAGGGTGATGAAAATGGCAACTAAATTTACAGAAAAGCATGAAATTCAGTTTTATGAATGTGATGTTACAGGCAAATTAACTTTACCAATGTTATTAAATATTGTCATAAAAACATCAGAATCTCAAAGTGAAGCTTTGGGAAGAGGGTCAGATTTTGTTAATAAATTGGGCTTAGGATGGGTGATTACTCAGCACGAAATGACGATTACTCGCTTACCTAAGACGGAGGAAAAGGTCTCTGTCACTACTCAAGCTACGTCTTATAATAAGTACTTCTGTTATCGGAATTTTTGGATTCATGATGAAGAAGGGCAAGAATGTGTGGCGATTAGCTCGACATTTGTTTTGATGGATTTGAAAACTAGAAAGATGACCAGCGTACCAGCTGAGATAATTGATGTTTATGATTGTGAAAAAATCACTAAAATTTTACGAGGAACTAAAATTGACTCCTTAGAGGAAAAGCAATCGAGAGAGTATCGTGTGCGATTTTCTGATATTGATGGCAATCGGCATGTTAATAATTCCCGTTATTTGGATTGGATGGTTGATAGCTTAGATTATGAATTTTTAATAAGTCATGAGCCAACATTCGTTAATATTCGCTTTGATAAAGAGTTGGCCTATGGAAATATCGTTACAAGTTATTGGCAAGATGCCGAGCAATCGTTAGTAAGTAAACACAAAATTAAGCTAGATGAAGCATCCTGTGCGGAAGCAACTATTCAGTGGAAAAAGTGTTGATTTTAATAATAAAAGGCGTTCGCTTAAGCTATTTGTCTTAGGCGAACGCTTTTTATGACTTACAAATGACTATGATGAGTAAGCAAATATCAAAAAGAATCGTTTTTTATTAATATCTAGATAAAGCGGTTTCTTTACCTAAGTAGCAGTAGCGGAAAGCAGATTGAAAAATGCGTTAATACGCGATTTACAGGGTGTTAAATTTGAATTATGAAGAAGGATAGCCCATACTAGTATAGTAAGCAACATTTTATTTCAATACAGAAAAGTGCCGTGATGCTTGATTTAGCTTGGCCTTATTTCAAATTCTAACTTTAACAGTAAGGTCACTGTATCAAACTAATCAGTCGATTAAGTTGAACTAAGTATTCCGGTCTAGAGAGTAAGGAGTGGAAAAGTGTGATTGAATTTAAAAATGTTACAAAGGTCTTTAAGGGTGGTAAGAAGGCTGTCGATGATGTGACAATATCCTTTGAAAAAGGGGAATTTGTCTGTTTTATCGGAACCAGTGGGAGTGGTAAAACCACTACAATGAGAATGCTTAATCGGATGATTGAGCCAACTAGTGGTCAAATTTTAATTGATGGTAAAGATATTCAAAAGGAAGACCCTGTGCAGTTACGTCGGGGAATTGGTTACGTTATTCAAAATATTGGGCTGATGCCTCACATGACGATTCGTGAAAATATCGTGATGGTTCCTAAATTGCTAAAATGGCCAGAAGAGGAACGTAATCGAATAGCAGAAAAGTTTATTGATCTAGTAGAGCTCCCTCGAGAGATGCTGGATCGCTATCCGAGTCAGTTGTCTGGTGGACAGCAGCAACGAATCGGTGTAGTAAGAGCACTAGCCGCTGATCAGGATTTAATTTTAATGGATGAGCCGTTTGGTGCTCTGGACCCCATTACTCGAGAATCGCTGCAAGATTTAGTCAAGGAATTACAAGAAAAGATGGGAAAAACGATTGTATTTGTGACCCATGACATGGATGAAGCGTTAAAATTGGCCAATCGCATTTTGATTATGGATGACGGAAAAGCTATTCAGTTTGATACGCCTAATAATATTTTAAAAAATCCTGCTAATGAGTTTGTTGAGAATCTGATTGGTGAAGAGCGTTTGATGCAAGCAAGACAGGCAGAAACAACGGTAGAACAAGTGATGTTGCGCACGGCCATTTCAATTACTCCAGAAAAATCAATTTCAGAAGCGATTAAATTGATGCGTGAAAAACGGGTTGACACGTTGTTAGTTGTTGATGGAACTGGTGTCTTAAAAGGCTTTATTGATGTTGAAGATATTAATCGGACACGCCGATCTGCGACAAGTGTTGGAGATATTATTCGCAACGATGTCTTCTTTGTTCGTAAAGATTCTTATTTACGGGACACACTTCAACGGATTTTAAAACGTGGTTTGAAGTATGTGCCTGTTGTTGATGATCAAAAACGTCTAGTTGGGATTGTCACCCGTTCGTCGTTGGTAGACATTGTGTATGATGTCGTTTGGGGGGATGAGGATTTACTCGAAACAGCGATAGAGGAAACAGCTAACGGTCAGGAGGGGGCATAGACATGGATGCTTTCTTAAGAGAATACGGCCAGGAATTAGTGGTCAAAACAGGCGAACATATCACTGTTTCCGCGATTTCCTTGTTACTAGGAGTCATCGTAGCGGTGCCTTTAGGGATTTTATTGACTCGGACACCGAAGCTTTCAGGATTTGTGATAGGTCTTGCTAGTTTGCTTCAAACGATTCCATCATTAGCGTTATTGGCTCTGATGGTTCCCTTCTTCGGTGTTGGTAAGTTACCAGCGGTTGTGGCCTTGTTTATATATTCCTTGCTGCCAATCTTGCGTAACACGTTTATTGGCATGGACGGCGTTAATCCGGATTTAAAAGATGCAGCCAAAGGCATGGGGATGACTAATCTACAATCCATTGTTCAAGTTGAAATTCCGGCAGCATTACCGACAATTATGGCGGGGGTCAAGTTGTCTGCGGTGTATGTTATAGCCTGGGCGACCTTAGCAGCTTATATTGGTGGCGGTGGCTTAGGAGATCTTATTTTCAGTGGATTAAACAACTACTTGCCGGAATTGATTATTGGCGGGACAATTCCTGTCACTATTTTGGCTCTGTTAACGGATTTTATCTTTACTAAATTAGAAGATAAGCTGACTCCAATTAATGAAAGGAGTGAGTAACATGACAGTAAGAAAAAAAATAATGGCAATGTTATTGACCGTTGTTATGGCAATTTTTTTAGGGTCTTGTTCGTTACCAGGACTACCGAGTGGCAATAGTAAAGACACGATTTCCGTTGGTAGTATGTCGACTTCAGAATCACAAATTTTAGCCGGGATAGTTAAAGAGATGGTTGAACATTATACAGATGTGAAGGTAAATACGGTCAACAATCTAGGCTCATCTACAGTCATGCACCAAGCGATGCTAAATGGTGATGTCAGTATTTCAGCCTCTCGTTATACAGGAACTGATTTAAGTGGAGCACTCAAATTAGAGCCTATTAAGGACCCTAAAAAAGCGTTGAAAAAGGTACAAGAAGAGTTTAAAAGTCGCTACAATCAGAAATGGTATCCTTCTTATGGCTTTGCTAATACCTATGCTTTTATGGTGAAGAAAGAAACGGCCGAGAAATATGATCTGAAAACAATTAGCGACTTAAAAGAGGTTGCCTCTGAGTTAACTGCTGGAGTTGATACTTCTTGGCTTGACCGCAAAGGGGATGGGTATAAAGGCTTTGTCGCAGACTATGGCTTCGATTTTGGTAAAGTCTACCCGATGCAAATTGGCTTGGTTTATGACGCTGTCAATGCCGGTAAGATGGATGTGGTATTAGGGTATTCAACGGATGGCCGTATTGCAAGTTATGATTTAGTTGTTTTAGAAGATGATCGCCAATTTTTCCCACCTTACGATTGTTCAATTGTAGTCGGGGAAGAGTTACTTAAAAAAATTCCTGAGTTGGATGGGATTTTGTCCAAGTTATCTGGCAAAATTGATACAGCAACGATGCAAAAATTAAATTTTGAAGTGGATGATAATTTGCTGGAGCCAGAAATTGTTGCAAAACGATTTTTACAAGAGCATCGCTATTTTAGTGAGAAGGGAGACGCAAATTAATGAAAGACTTAAATGTATTTGAGCAATTTTTCTACTATTTTAATGAAAATGGTAGCTATGTGTTGAGTCAATTCAGCCGTCACTTTTTAATTTCGGCATATGGAGTTTTATTTGCGGCGATTGTCGGTATTCCGTTAGGGATTTTAATTTCTCGTAAGCGAAAGCTTTCCCGTTGGGTCATTAATGCAGCGAATGTGATTCAAACGGTTCCGTCATTAGCGATGCTATCGATCCTGATGTTGGGTCTTGGTTTAGGGGTAAATACAGTTATCGTAACAGTTTTTCTATATTCTTTACTCCCAATCATTTCTAATACTTACACGGGAATGATTCAGGTTGATTCCACTGTCCTAGATGTTGGGAAAGGGATGGGGATGACCCGCTTGGAGCTACTTTTTCAAGTTGAGTTGCCTTTGTCGATTTCAGTGATTATGGCGGGGATTAGAAATGCCTTGGTTGTCGCAATTGGAATTACAGCGATTGGTTCCTTTGTAGGTGCAGGTGGACTGGGGGATATTATTATCCGTGGAACGAATGCGACTGATGGAACTGCTTTGATTTTAGTTGGGGCACTGCCAACTGCTTTGATGGCTATTGCAGTTGATTGGTTACTAGGAGTGTTAGAGCGTCGCTTAGACCCTGCCTCAAAAGTAACCAAAAGAGCATAAAATAATTAGGAAAGAGAAAAACTTGAAGAAAAGTTTTTCTCTTTTTTTTCTAAAGATAACTAAAAGTAATTGCAATTTGTTAGTAGTTAGTGTAATTTTAGCTATAACCAAAAAAGGATTTTTACGGGAGGAATAGGAAGATGAGAGAATTTCAGAAATCAATGAAATTAGAAGGTGTCAGTTATGATGTACGTGGTCCTGTCCTCGAGGAAGCGGATCGCATGATTGAAGAGGGGATTAGTATTCTGAAGTTAAACACTGGTAACCCCGCTCCTTTTGGCTTCGATGCGCCTAACGAGATTGTCAGAGACTTAATAATGAATGTACGTGATTCCGAAGGTTATTCGGATTCAAAAGGAATCTTCTCAGCCCGTAAAGCGATTGAACAGTATTGCCAATTACGTGGTTTTCCAAATGTGACGATAAATGATATTTACACTGGAAATGGTGTCAGTGAGTTAATAACAATGAGTATGCAAGGGCTATTAAATAACGGAGATGAAGTTTTAATTCCAATGCCAGATTATCCTTTATGGACGGCCTCAGTCTCTTTGGCAGGTGGAACTCCTGTCCATTATATCTGTGATGAGCAGGCTGAATGGAACCCTGATTTAGAAGATATTCGCCGTAAAGTTACGCCTAGAACTAAAGCGATTGTAGTTATTAATCCGAACAATCCGACAGGTGCCCTGTATCCGCGAGAAATTTTAGAGGGGATTGCTCAAATTGCTCGTGAGAATAATCTAATTATTTATGCAGATGAAATTTATGATCGATTGGTGATGGATGGTCTAACTCATATTCCGATGGCAACTGTGGCGCCAGATTTGTTTGTAGTGAGTTTCAATGGGCTATCGAAATCTCATCGCGTTGCTGGTTTCCGCTGTGGGTGGATGGTTTTGAGTGGTGACAAACGACATGTTAAAGGTTATATAGAAGGCTTAAACATGCTGGCGTCGATGAGACTCTGTTCAAACGTGTTGTCTCAACAAATTATTCAGACTGCTCTGGGTGGCTATCAAAGTGCAGATGAATTGTTACTGCCAGGAGGTAGGATTTATGAACAACGAGAATTTGTTTGGAAGGCTTTAAATGATATTCCGGGAATTACAGCAGTTAAGCCAAAAGCTGCCTTTTATATATTCCCTAAAATAGATATTAAAAAGTTTAATATCAAAAATGATGAACAATTTGTTCTTGATTTTCTACACAAACATCACATATTAATGGTTCATGGTGGTGGCTTTAATTGGACAGAACCAGATCATTTTCGAGTGGTTTATCTACCGAAAGTGGAAGATTTAAAAGAGATGACAACAAGTATGGGGGAGTTTTTAAGCACCTATAAACAAGTCTAAATAGAGGAATCGCCTTTACTTAAGGCTATATAAAAGACTAAAAACTATTAACTGACTAGTTAGTAGTTTTTTTTGAATGTAAATTCACAGATTAAGTGCCTTTTATTTTTCGAAAATTGTTGATAAATCGAAAAAAAAGGATTAAAATGTTAATTAGCATATTGAAAAAAAGAGGTGTCCTAGTGTACGAATTTGGGTCGGTAATTAAAAAGTTGCGAAAAGAGCGACATTTTACACAGAAGATGCTTGCAGACAACATCTGTTCGCAAAGTGTGCTAAGCCGAATTGAAAATAACGAAGAAGTACCGAACGTGGTAGTCATGCAACAACTATGTAAACGCCTAGAAGTCACCATCGATCAAGTTTTAAACCAAGATACGAAAACAATTAAAAAGAATAATGATTGGTTGGATTTAATGACTTACTACTACCAAATTAAGGAGTTTAATGAGCTAAATAAACTTGTAAGCCAAGAATACATTAGTAATCAGCTATATTCAAATGAAGAACGCCAAAAGCACGGCTATTATTGTGCGATTTGCTTGTATCATTTGAATGGTAATTTAGAGGCAGTTTTGGAAATGCTGCAAAAAAGTTTAAATTATACCTATTCAAACAAAAAAAAGATCGTGACGGATATGGAAATTCTTATATTGAGTGAAGTGGGACGTGTCTATTTTGAATTAGGCCAAGGGGATCTTGGTGATTATTTCTTCAAAAAGAGCGTGGCACTGTTTTATACTCTTCCAGATGAGCGTTGTCAAGTGGGGTTGACAAAGATTTTTTATAATGCAGCTGCGGCGTGTATTGAGCTTTCTAGCTATGATATGGCAATGGAATTGATCGACCAAGGGATTTCTTGGTCACGCAAAAAAAATAGCTATTATTTTTTGGAAGAGCTATTGATGTTGAAAGGAATTATTTTAGAAGACCACAATCAGTTAGACGAGGCTATTAGGTTTGTTGAGATGGCAGAAATGCTGAAAGAAATCGCAACGAGCAAAGAGCTTTTATTTAAATAGTGGTATACACCAATCTTGACTTTTCTCTAAAAAAAGCGTAGTTTAGATAGTATAAAAGAAGTTTATAACTCTCTTTAAATAAGAGATTTATAGAGAAAGAAGGATCAAGATGACAGCGTATATCAAAGCAGACAAATTCTTTTTAAAAAGTGGGGTAGTAGGTCCCGGTTATTTGGAGATTGAAGATGGCTTATTTGGCAATGTCATAAAAGAAGTACCAGCAGATTCGACTGTGACTGATTATACAGGCAAGTGGATTGCTCCGGGCTTAGTTGACACTCATATTCATGGCTATATGAATCATGATGTTATGGATGCCGATGCTGAGGGCTTAAAGGTAATGTCAGAAGGCTTACTATCTTGTGGGGTCACTTCTTATTTACCAACGACGTTAACGTCTTCTCGCGACCTGTTAACGAAGGTTGCGAAAACGATTGGGGAGACTCAAAAAGAAGTTAAAGGAGCAAAAATTCAAGGTATCTACTTTGAAGGTCCTTTCTTTACTGAAAAATATAAAGGGGCGCAAAATCCTGGCTATTTTTCTGACCCAAGTCTAGAGGTATTTAACGAATGGCAAGAAGCATCCGGTGGGATCATTAAAAAGATTGCGTTAGCTCCTGAGCGTGAAGGTGTTACAGAGTTTGTTGAAGCAGTGACTAAACAGGGAGTTGTTGTGGCACTTGGTCACAGTGATGCAACGTTAGAGGAAGCTCAAAAAGCTGTCGAAGCTGGTGCGAGTGTTTTCGTTCATGCTTTTAATGGCATGCGGGGACTTCATCACCGTGAACCAGGGATGGTTGGTGCGACGATGACTTTACATGATGTATACGCTGAGTTAATCTGTGACGGTCATCATGTTCACAAAAATGCGATGGATGTTTTGGTTAAAACAAAAGGACATGATCATATTGCTTTAATCACAGATTGTATGATGGCAGGTGGCATGCCTGATGGCAACTACATGCTAGGCGAGTTTCCAGTTGTGGTAGCGGAAGGAACGGCTCGTTTAGAATCTGGTAATTTGGCAGGTAGTATTTTAAAATTAAAAGAAGCGTTGAAAAATGTTGTAGATTGGGGAATGGCAACACCAGAACAGGCTGTTATGATGGCGAGTTTAATCCCGGCTGTTAGCTGTAATATCGATGATACTTGTGGAATGATTGCTAAAGGCCGTGCAGCCGATTTTATTGTTTTATCTGATAAAATGGAATTAGAAGCGACATATTTAGATGGCAATTGCCGTTATGAGGCTTAGAAGTTAAAAAATTAAATTGATTAAACTAAACGAGAGAGTGAGACAAATTTGTCTTACTCTCTCATTTTATTTATGTTATTACTGACTTCTCATTTTGGAGGAAAAACCAAAGAGGGCTACAAAGGAGTTGTGTCTAAACCAAGGCTTTTCCAAGCCGCGACTCCTCCACTCAGCTCCTTCACTTGATAGCCTTCTTCAAGTAAACAGACACTGGCTTTCTTCGCCATGTTGCACCATACATCCCAACAATAGACGATAATTAATTGATCCTTTGGTAAATGAGTTAATTGATTTGGCAGCTCATTTAAAGGAATCTCATGTGCGCCTATAATTTTTTCTTTTTTCATATGAGGTGGAGCATTCCTAACATCAATCAAAAGATAGCCTTCAGGGTGTTCCTTTGCATAAGTCATGTAATCCATAGGGCTGATTGTCAAGTCAAGCTGTGCGTTTAAATAGTCTAAAGGTGTCATTTATCATTCTCCTTAATTAATTGAACCATTTTAAAAATGGCTTTTTTTTGTTCTTCGTTTAAATGGCTGATAACATGGTGTTCACTTTTTTCCAATTCTTGCCACATAGTTATGACAATTTTTTTACCGGATTCTGTAAGAATGATTAGATTTTGCCTACGATCTTCGGGATTGATTTCTCTAATGACTAATTCTTTTGATTCTAACCGATCAATTAACTGAACCATTGTCGTCCGGTCGATTGT
The DNA here is from genome assembly GCF_059621045.1 of Vagococcus sp. WN80Y. Classification (NCBI taxonomy): domain Bacteria; kingdom Bacillati; phylum Bacillota; class Bacilli; order Lactobacillales; family Enterococcaceae; genus Vagococcus; species Vagococcus sp. WN80Y. The sequence goes on along the minus strand of NZ_JCAQHY010000007.1, from coordinate 85,796 downwards.
CATTAAGTGACCAATCTCCTTTTGAGTTAAAGGGAGATTAGAATGAATCGTTGTTAGGACTCCGAAGTCTCTAGCGTCAATAGAATCAGCCATAAGCTTATTACTGAAGCGGTCATTCATTTGTTGAGAAATCTTACTGAGAGTGTATCCCCATGAGTGATTTAGATTAATCAAATCGTTCCTCCTTTCTGATAGTCAGCGTTGCTGATTAATTATAACTGTTAATTTTAAGAAAGTCAAAAGAAGATGATGAGAGCTAGATGATAAAATAATGTTAAAAAGATTGAAAGTTCCTCATTTTTAACGTATGATATTGGTTATAGTTGTTTAAAGGGGGATTTATATGTCTAAGAAAAAATTTGTTAGTTCGGTAGTTATCCTAGCGTCAGTCCTTGTTTTAGGGGCCTGTGGTGGCGGAAAAGAAAAAAGTAGTGAAAAAAAAGAAAGTAAAACGACAGAACAAGTCGTTAAGTTTGGGATACCGCAAGAGGTTGCTTCTCTTGACCCAGCTATAGCAACAGATAAAGTTAGCTTTGGTTTACTGAATCAGATTTATGAAGGCTTCTATCGTATGGATAAGGATAACCAGCCGATACCAGCAGGAGCAAAGGAATTAGCAAAAATAAGTGAGGACGGGTTGACTTATACCCTGACTCTTAGAGATGATGCGAAGTGGTCAAATGGAGAACCTGTTGTGGCAGCTGATTATGTTTATGCTTGGCAACGAGTGGCTAATCCAGAAACAGGATCGGAATACGCTTATTTATTAGAACCAGTTAAAAATGCTGGGGCGATTATTAAAGGCGATAAAAAAGTAGAGGAATTAGGAATTGAGGCGGTTAGTGATACAGAAGTAAAAATCACTTTAGAAGTACCGACTCCTTATTTTGAGTCGTTACTTGCTTTTCCAACTTTCTACCCATTAAATCAAAAATCTGTTGAGGAATTTGGCAAAGAATTTGCTAGTACTAGTGATCATGCAATCTATAATGGCGCGTTTCTATTAGACAAGTTTGATGGAGTTGGCTCTGATATTGAGTGGTCATATGTTAAAAATCCAGATTACTGGGATGCTGATAATGTAAAACTAAGCCAGGTTGATGCCCAAGTAGTAAAAGAAGCTTCAACAGCCTTGAATCTTTTTGAAGACGGTCAATTGGACGATGTTATCATTACAGGAGAGCTTGCTCAGCAGTACCGAGAAGATGATAATTATGTGACTGAGTCAGATGGTCGGACAATTTACATTGATGTTAATAAAGAAAGTAAGACACAGCCATTTGATAATGTTAATTTAAGAAAGGCCTTATCTTACGCGATTGACGGCGAAGCTATTGTTAATAATGTGCTGGGAGATGGCTCAAGGGTCTCAACAGGAATCGTCCCACGCGAACTAGCTTCTAACCCTGAAACTAAAAAAGATTTTGTAGATGATTCAGGTGTTTATAAAAAATTCGATGAAGCGAAAGCTAAAGAGCATTTTGAAAAAGCTAAAAAAGAATTAGGTGTCGATACAATTAGTTTTGATATTATGACGGATGATAATGACTCCACGAAGAAGATTGCTGAATATATGCAGGGAGCCTATAAAGACGTTTTAGGAATTAAAACAACGGTCTCTCCTGTTACGAAGCCAATTCGTTTAGAGCGGACAACAGCAGGCGATTTTGATATGGTTCTGACAGGTTGGGGTGCGGATTACAACGATCCAGGGTCATTCCTTGATTTATTTGTAACAGGAAATCCATACAACCGTGGGCGTTATGCTAACCCAGAGTATGACAAATTAATTGAAGAAGCGTCTATTAAAAATGGGAATAATCTAGAAGCTAGATGGCAAAATTATTTAGATGCTGAAAAATTATTGTTAGAAACAGATACAGGGATTATTCCGGTGTATCAAGTGGTTGAAGGTCATTTACGGAATCCTAAGATGAAGGGATATATCTCCCACACGGCAGGGGCGTCGTATGATTATAAGGATATTTATTTAGAAGATTAATTAATTAAAAAGGATCTCAGATACGTTATCGTATCCGAGATCCTTTTTATTATGAACCAAAGAAGCGAGAGAAAAATCCTTTTTTAGGTTCGTCAGGTTCATTTTTTTGTGGGAGTTCCGCCATGATTTCCTCCTCGCCGTCTTCTGGTAAGGTGGCTGTAGGCAAGATGGTCGAATTCAATTGTTGCTCCTCATACGCCACGAAGAAATCGATTAAGGGAAGTTCGTAAATTTCTATATCAGCTTTGATGAGGCTTTTAGGAATCACATAAGTGCGCTGATTATTAGCTAAAATAAAATCACCATCAATTGTCATTGCAACGACCTTTGTTTCAGTGTCAAAATAATCAGGCGTGAGAGTAATATCAGATAGAAGTGCTTCAACATTTGCATTGAAAAGTCGCACGATTCGCTCCTGATCTAATAAAAAGTAATCATCGTATTGAAAGATACGGCGGTCATCAAAGTGTTTGATGAAGGTTGAAACAGTTTTGTCTTTTAGTAAATGCTGTAAGGTAACAAAAACTTGTTGCATACGGTTTGCCTCCTATTTCAAATTTAAAATGCTAACGTTAAAGTTAATTGTACCATCTTTAGTGATGCTTTGTGCTTCCATATGAATTTCTTTTGGCATAAGGTTACTCTCATCGTAAATAGGAGTAACTCGGTAGCGTACAGTCTCCCCCTTATCAACGGCTTGGCGAATTTGATTTTCATATTTTGTCATCATCGGGCTGTTGACAGGTGTTTGGTAAATTGTCACCAAGTTTTTTGGATCATCACCACTGCCACCAAATTGGCGACCGATGAGATGGCCGCGAGAATGCCCATGTGGTTCTAAGCCAGAGATAAATCCTGGAGGACGAACATTGGCATTAGCTTTGGTGCCGGTATTAATCATGTTCTTTTTGATGAGTGCGTTAGCCTCAGTCGGGCGCTCAAGTCCATCGAGCTTGCCATAAGTGATCCAGCCTTTTGTTGAATCACTTAGCTCTTTTTGAGTAAAGGTAGCAAAACCGTGTTCAACTGGACCGGGATTGTCACCAGTCTCTGAACTGGGAGGCTGCTGTTGAGAAGATTTTTCAACTGTTTTAGGCGTTTCTATGCCAAAATAATCTTGTAAAATTTCTGGTACTTGGATACCTAAAGCCCCCATAAACAATAAGCCTAAAATAATAATAGTAGTTAATGTTGGGTTTAGCTTAGGACTATTCTTTCTTTTTTTGGCCATGTATTCTCACTTTCTGTTTCTTAGGTTATCGAAAGGAACGAACTTCGTATCTATCACTTGGTATTATACGAAACTTTACGATATAACTCAAAGAAAAATTATGAATCCGTTATAAATGTTTTTTCGCTATCCATTAACGTAAATATGTTAAAATAGTAGATGTACGTTTTAGTTAGATATTTCAAGATAAGATGGTTTTACCAGTTAGTTTTTCTTGACTATTAGGTGAAAGCAGAAGGTTAGTTGTTTTTATTGTCTGACAATAGACATGATAGTGATAGTATCATGCTGATTTTAAGAGACCAATGACGGAATAAGGAGAGTGATAGTGAGTGAGTTACGTTAATTTATCAGGTGTATTTAAACGATACAAAATGGGAGAAACAACGATTACTGCCAATAATGACATCAATTTCTCGATTGAAAAAGGGGAATTTGTGGTTATTTTAGGACCCAGTGGCGCTGGTAAGTCAACCGTATTAAATATTTTAGGTGGAATGGATACTTGCGATGAAGGGATTATTACAGTTGACGGCACTGATATTGCCCAATTCAATGACCGAAAGTTAACGACCTATCGTCGTTTAGATGTGGGCTTTGTGTTTCAGTTTTACAATTTGGTGCCCAATTTGACGGCTAAAGAAAATGTTGAGCTGGCCTCACAAATATCACCGAATGCTTTAGACGTGGATTATGTTTTAGAGCAGGTTGGTTTAGATGAACGTAAAGCTAATTTTCCAGCACAGTTGTCAGGGGGCGAGCAACAGCGGGTCGCAATCGCAAGAGCTTTAGCTAAGAATCCGAAATTATTATTATGTGATGAGCCGACGGGGGCATTGGATTATGAGACAGGGAAGCAGATTTTGAAATTGTTACAGGATAGTTGTCGTAATACTGGGACAACGGTGATTGTTATTACTCATAATTCAGCAATTGCGCCGATGGCTGATCGGGTTATTCGGATTAATGATGCACGTGTGAGAAGTATCGAGACGAATCCTAATCCTATTACTGTGGAAAAAATAGAGTGGTAGGTGTGAGAGAATGAAGAAGAAAGCACTGCGCAAATCCATTATGCGCGAAATAGTTGAGTCTAAGGCGCGGTTTCTTTCCATTTTAGGTATTATTTTGCTGGGCGTTTGTTTTTACGCTGGCATTAAAGCGACAGGACCTGTGATGAACGAGTCGGCGAATCGTTATTTTACTGATAAGCAGTTGATGGATGGGAAAATTGTCTCAACAATGGGGATTACAGAGGATGATCTTGCACTTTTAAGAAATGACCCTGATGTTGATGTCGTTCAACCAGGCTATAGTCAGGATATCAATATGGTAACGGATAATCGCGTGGTTCGCTTTTACTCCTTACCAGAGGGGAAAGAGAAATTAAATCACTATAAGGTAATCAAAGGGCGTTTGCCTGAGAAAAAGAATGAGATTGCTCTAGATGATTTGGCTGAGTTATACGGGGAGTATAAACTTGGTGATACCTTCAAGATTCAGGGGGATAAAGAAACTTTAGAACAGTTTAATCAGACTGAGTATAAAGTGGTTGGATTTGTTAATTCACCAATGTTCATTGAAAATATGACACGTGGTAATACTAAAGTCGGTAAAGGATCAATCGATTACTTTGCTGTGATACCAGAAGAAAGTTTTGAGATGGAGACATATACAGAGGTGTACTATACCTTCAAAACGACTGCTGGGTTAGCGGCTTATTCTGGTGCTTACGATAAAGCGTTAGCTGCCAGTAAAAAGACGGTTAAGAAAAATTTTAAAGCTCGACCAGCAGAACGGTTGGCAGAAATAAAAGAAGAAGCGAAAGAACCAATTAATAAAGCCAAAAAAGAGCTGGCTGATGGTCAAAAGAAGCTTGATGATGCTCAGGCCAAGCTAGATCAGGGACGGGCCGATTTGACTCAAGGTCAGACAGAGCTGGCGGATGCCGAAGCTACTTATAATCAAGAAATTGCCAATGGTGAAGCAACCTTGGCAGCCAGCGCTCAAGAATTGACAAATGGACAGGCTGAGCTAGCAACTCAAGAACAAACTTTAGCACAAGCAGAGCAAACTTTAGGGGCTTCTAAAGCCCAGTTAGATCAAGCTGAACAACAATTACGTGCTCAAGGGATTGATCCCTGGACAGATGTTTCGACGCTTCAAGGGCAAATATCTAACTTGCAGCAGTTTTCAGCTTACCTTTCGGGAATTGCTAATGAGATGGTTGCTACAGCTAATGGTACGCCTGATGGTGAGGTTATTCCAGATGAGAAACTAGCAGGCTGGCGTAACGGCTTATTCAATTCATTTGTTGATTTAAGCCAGGCACAGTTGGCTATCATGGCAGTCTCAGGAGTCCCAATGAGTCCTGAAACACGTCCCATGATTTTAGGAATTGCTCCACAATTAACAGAAGCAGCTCAAGGCATTGCAAATCAAACAGGCCCAATGGAACAGTTAATTAATGGGCTGTTGCCTTTTCAGCAGGGGGCCGCAGATTATCAAGAGGGGCAGGCTCAATACAATTCTGGAGTGGCGCAAATTGAAGCGGCTCGAGCTCAACTTGCAGAGGGACAAACGAGTTTAAATCAAGGCTACGCTCAACTTGAACAGGCTAAAACTGATGGACAAGCTAAGTTGGCAGAAGGGCGACAAAAATTAGTTGATGCCGAAGCGACGATCAAAGAAGGAGAAGCAACCTTAAAAACGGAGTCGGCTAAAGTGGCAGATGGTAAAAAAGAGTTAGCAGAAAAGGAACAAGAAGTAGCTGATTTAAAAGAACCTGATTATTTTTATTTTGAACGGGAAGATAATCCTGGCTATTCAGAGTATCATGAGAATTCTAAGAGAATCTCGTCAATTGCGACAGTTTTTCCAGTCTTTTTCTTTATGATTGCGGCTCTAGTAAGTCTAACAACCATGACACGGATGGTCGATGAAAAACGTGGTGAGATTGGCGCGTTGAAAGCACTAGGATATACCAACTGGGAAATCTCTCAAAAGTATATCGTCTATGCAACGGCGGCAAGTTTAGTCGGAAGCATTCTAGGCTTAATTATTGGCTTTAATGTTTTTCCGCGGGTGATTATAGATGCCTATGGCTCGCTTTATAATTTACCTTCAGCAGGCACTATTTATTATGCAAGTTATTCGATTCAATCAATTGTTGTGGCACTATTGTGTACCTTAATTTCTTCAATGGTTGTTCTACGCTATGATCTATTTAGCACACCGGCAATCTTGATGCGCCCGAAAGCACCAAAAGCAGGGCAACGAATTTTCTTAGAACGATTGACTTTCATTTGGAAACGACTAAGCTTTAATCATAAAGTAACGGCTAGAAATCTTTTCCGTTATAAACAGCGGATGTTCATGACAGTTTTTGGGATCGCAGGTTGTATGGCTTTAATCATTACTGGTTTTGGAGTCAGAGATTCGATTTCTGATGTGGTTTCAATTCAGTTTAGTAAGCTGTGGCACTATCAAGCGATTGTGACGTATAATGATGATGCCACTAAAGAAGAAACAGCTGCTTATGATGAGGACGTAAAAAAAGTCTCAGATCTGGATAAACGATTGGTTTTATCTCAGCAGTCAATGCGTGTTATGGAAAAAGGTAAAACGACTCAAACTGTCACATTAGATGTACCAAAAGAAACCAAAGACTTAGCTGATTTTGTTTTATTTAATAATAGAAAATCAGGTGAAGTTTCTACGCTGACCGATGAAGGGGCAATTATCAATGAGAAGCTAGCGAAAATGTTTAAGCTAAATGTTGGCGATACGTTTGAACTGACAGATAGTGATAATCAAGCCTATCCAGTGAAAATTGCCAATATTGTTGAGAATTATGCGATGCACTTCGTCTATATGACACCAAACTATTATGAGGAAGTCTTCAACAATGCTCCCGATTATAATTCAGAGTTATTACTATTCAATCAAAAACCGACTGAAAAAGAAGAGGATAAAATTTCTGCTGGTTTGTTGGAGAACGAAAAGGTAGTCAATGTCAGTTTCCTAAGTCAAACAAGCAAAGCGATGGATGATACGATTGATAGCTTAACGATTGTGGTCTGGGTGTTGATTATTTCAGCAGGAACGCTTGCGTTCATTGTTTTATACAATTTAACCAATATTAATGTTTCTGAACGAATTCGTGAGCTATCAACAATTAAGGTATTGGGTTTTTATAATAATGAGGTGACAATGTACGTTTACCGAGAAAATAATATCTTGACAGCATTAGGGATTTTTATCGGGTGTTTTGCAGGGAAACTACTTCATGGTTTCGTCTTAGAAACAGCAGAAGTTGATATGCTGATGTTTTCACCGACAATTCATGGCATGAGTTACCTTTACTCAGCACTGTTAACGCTACTATTCTCACTAATTGTCATGTGGGTCATGCACCGCAAATTACGTAGTGTTGACATGATTGAGGCGTTAAAATCAACTGAATAATCTAATAAGAATTAAAGGGGGAAATCATTGACGATGATTTTCCTCTTTATTTGTCTTATAGGGTTATAGTCTCTCATGATTTTGTTCACTTTTATTAAGAGGTAGAAGTTCGGTTTTTAGAATTAAGCAGAGTAGTAAAGTAGTTAAGAACAAGAAAATAACGAATAGTCATAGTGACAAAAGGTTTTGAGAAGGGAGTTAATAATGGACGCGACAAAAAGAAGCTGAGACATTTGCCCCACCCTTATTGGTTGATTTTATTTAGTTAGTTGAGTTAGCTAGTATGTCAATTGGACGAAGAGTCCCGAGTAAAGTAACATTTATGATAGGCCAGTAAGTTGTGTCATTAAAAGTGAGAGCCCCAAAAGTAAAAGTGAGTAACCCCAGAGTCTCAGCGTGTTAAAACTGAACGAAGAGTTCCAAGTAAAGTAACATTTATCATGGACCAGTAAATTGCGTCATTAGAAGTGAGAGCCCAAAAAGTAAAAGTGAGTAACCTCAGAGTCTCAGCGTGTTAAAACTGAACGAAGAGTCCCGAGTAAAGTAACATTTGTGATAGGCCAGTAAGTTGTGTCATTAAAAGAGAGAGCCAAAAAAGTAAAAGTGAGTAACCCCAGAGTCTCCGCGTGTTAAAACTGAACGAAGGGTCCCGAGTAAAGTAACATTTTGATTGGTAATTTTAGTAATGTTAGAAAACGTTTTAACTACTGTTGTTTATCGATTGTTAACGATACCATGTTTATGCCTAAATTGCAATGAAATTATTAATAATTTTTTTCATTAACTAATTATCATAATAATGGAGTGGCTAAAAGACATGATTAGTAATAAGTTAAATGTACATTTGGTATAAAATGCATGTTAATTGATTCTTAAAGCCATTATTAATAGCTTTAAATAAAGCGTGTCCATAAGATGGTAGCGTGCAAGAGAGGGACATCAGTTTATTTAACGGTTGTACACGAAAAACATTGCGTTGAGCCTATATAAAGCTTAAAATATAACTAGGTCTAAAGACTGATTTTTTACAGAACTATTACGATTTGACTGTATTTTTATTACAAAGGTTGGTAAAATAGGATAACAGGGTACGAAGAGAAAGGAAGTGAGAATAATGCTAGGAGGGTATCCCTTAGAAACGATTTATTTTTACGCGTTAGTTGTTTGTGCCGGTTTAGCTGTTCTCTTATTTATTTTTGGCGATATCTTTGAATTTGATGGGCCAATTGATCCAATGTTAATCGTCCCATGGGTTGCATTTACGTCACTTTTTGCCTATATTGGTGAGAAATTTTTTGCTGGAAATAGCTTAATTATTTTCTTATTAAGTGCCGGTATCTCGACTTTACTTGTGTTCTTGCTAAATTTTTACATCGTGGTGCCATTACGCAACTCAGAAGCCACTATCTCGACATCTGAAAAGGAGTTAGAAGGTAGAACGGCGACGGTGGTTACACCGATCCCTTTAAAAGGAATGGGTGAGATCCAAATTAAAAGTGTGACAGGTTCTATTACGCGACCAGCAAGTTTTTATGAACCACAAGAAGCAGGAATTGCTAATGGAGATTTGGTACTGATTATTGAAATTAGAGACCGTGTCTGTTATGTAATGCCTTATGAAGAGAGCTTTATCAATTGATTGAAATAGCTGTAAAACAAATGTGTGATTAAAAAGAGGAGGAAAAAAATATGTTGTTTGTACCAATTGCATTAGTTGTGTTTATTCTTTTAATGTTGTTAGTTGTATTTATTACCAAGTATCAAACTGCCAAACCCGATGAGGCGTTAATCATCAGTGGGAGTTATTTAGGAAGTAAGAATGTTCACCAAGATGAGTCAGGAAATAAGGTTAAAATCGTTCGTGGAGGTGGTGCGTTTGTATTGCCAGTCTTCCAACGGTCTAATCGTTTAAGCTTACTTTCTAGTAAGTTAGATGTCTCAACTCCAGAGGTTTATACGGAGCAAGGGGTTCCGGTTATGGCTGACGGAACGTCAATTATCAAAATTGGTTCTTCTGTTGAAGAGATTGCCACAGCCGCTGAACAATTCTTAAGTAAGACACGTGACGAGCTTGAAAATGAGGCACGAGAAGTGTTAGAAGGTCATTTGCGTTCAATTTTAGGGTCTATGACGGTTGAAGAAATTTACCAAAATAGAGATAAATTTAGTCAAAGCGTGCAGGAAGTTGCCAGTGTTGATTTAGCTAAAATGGGACTAATCATTGTATCGTTTACGATTAAAGAAGTTCGCGACAATAATGGCTATTTGGATTCATTAGGTAAACCAAGAATCGCGCAAGTTAAACGTGATGCGAATATCGCGGAAGCAGAAGCGGATAAAGAGACTCGGATTAAACGCGCAGAAGCAGAAAAAGAATCACAAAAATCAGAATTAGAGCGTCAAACAGAAATTGCAGAAGCGTCGAAAGAAAAAGAATTGAAATTAGCGCTATATAAAGAAGAGCAAGACGTAGCGAAGGCGAAAGCCGACCAAGCCTATAACTTACAAAGTGCGCGAGCGCAACAAGAAGTTATTGCGCAGGAGATGGAAGTAAAAGTTATTGAGCGTCAAAAACAAATTGAATTAGAAGAAAAAGAAATCATTCGTCGTGAGAAACAATACGACTCTGAAGTGAAGAAAAAAGCAGATGCAGATCGTTATGCACGTGAACAAGAAGCTCAGGCTTCTAAAGCTCGTGAGGTAGCCGAAGCGGAAGCTGAGAAATTCCGGATTGAAGCAATGGCGGAAGCGAATGCTTCTCAGGTACGTCTGGAAGGTAATGCCGAAGCCGAAGCAATTCTTGCTCGTGGATCTGCCGAAGCCGAAGCGAAACAAAAAATTGCCGAAGCCTTCAAACAATATGGAGAAGCAGCCGTTATGAGTATGGTTGTTGACATGTTACCAAACCTAGTTAAAGAAGCGTCTCAACCACTTAGCAACATTGAAAAAATTACAGTTGTGGATACAGGTCAAGGTGGCGAAGGCAGTGGCGCTAACCGTATTACCAATTACGCGACAAACTTATTAGCCTCATCACAAGAAACATTAAAAGAAACAACAGGGCTAGATTTAAAAGACATGTTAGAAAACATGGCGAAAAGAAATGGTCAAAATGTGGTTAATGTAACTGAATCAAAAGAAGACTAATGAAAAAGCGACTAGGAAAAATTTTCCAGTCGCTTTTTTTGTTAGTTATCTTGTTCTTTTTTTGGGTACTGAGCTAATTGTTCTTTAAGTGTAGCCATTTCTTTTTCTTGAGCTAGAAACGCCTCTCGGTAATCTATATTAAGAGCTGTTTCTGATTTCGTTTCAGGCGGTTTAACAAAGCGATTAACAAGTAGAGCTATCAATGTTCCAATTACAGTGTCCATGATACGAGAGATAGCATATAGAAATGTCTCGTGTTCAGGAACCGTTAAGACAATGATAAAGAGGGTAGCACAAGCTCCCACAATGCCAGGATTAAAATTAAGAGCGTCAGAAAAGATAATAATAAAGATGACAAACAAGGGAATTAGTATTAATTCTGCGTAGAAATTATAGTTGAGCGATCGGTAGATATAGATATAAACCAAGGCAAGACTACCACCCAGTAAATTACCAATGACGCGATAGGCACCAAAATGAATGGTCGTTGAAACATCTTCACGCATGGCAAAGACAGCCGCCAAACAAGCAATTAATGGCGCATCGCGATTGAAAAGCTGGAAGACAAGAATACAAATCATGACCGCTAAAGCTGTTTTAAAGGTACGTAAGCCAAATCTTATGGGACCGGCGATCATTTGTTTTTTTCCTTACTTTGAGCGGCATTTTTTTCAAATGTTTTAATCAAGCTAATGGTGTAGTCAATGTTGGCTTGGGCTTCTTCACTGACAATATCCATTGCGCCATAGGTTCGTTGGATAATTGACAGCTCTTCGTTCATATTGTCTTCTTCCATCGGAAAATCATCGTAAAATTGCTTTTCTTGTGACACACTTGTTTCGAAGTAAACGTTTAGAGAATCAAAATTACTAGTCACAATTTCTAAACTGCGGCAAATTAATGTAAGTTGACTATTATTGACATCAACACCGTTTTTCTTTACGATTCGTTCAAGATCTTTTTTTATGGTTTTGATTTGTTTTTGAGTCTCAGTCATGGTTTGGTGAAGAGTTTGCCTTGTTTCAAGATTGTCGAATACCTCCCCTTCATCATTGGCAAAGAGAGTCATGTCTGGGTCCTCTTCTCTATCAGCTTGAAACGCCTCAGGGATTTCTTCAAGATAACCAGAGAGTTGTTGATAATAATCATTTTGTTCGGTCAAGGCTGCTTTTAAATCAGCAACATTGTTTTTAGCTTGTTCTAGTTCTTCTGTAATACCACAGGCAGTGACGAAGAGTAGTGGGAGTATAAAAAAACTGAACATCCGTTTTTTACTCATGTAAGAATCTCCTTTTTAAGTTTGTTTAGCCTAGCTAAATAGACGTTTCTACAGTCTATCATACCATAAATGTCAAAAAAAATTACCTCTAAGGGTTAGAAAAACTCTCGGTTTATTTGCTTAAGCGTGTTATCCTAGAGAAAGTAGGAGTTGAATAATGTGAAAATTAACATTGGTTTAAGAACCATTAAAACAGCTATTTGTGCGACTTTGGGAATTCTTATTGCTCAACAATTAGGATTACTTTATCCGACGGCTGCTGGGGTGATTGCTATTTTAAGTGTGACTAATACGAAGCGATCCTCTTTTGAGACAGGTTTTTTTAGAATTTGTTCTCTAGCCTTAGCAACCACGGTGGCCTATCTGAGCTTTAATCTATTAGGCTTTAATGCAGTTGCTTTCGGTGTCTACCTATTAGTCTTTATTCCTATAGCGGTCAAAGGCAAGATGTCAGAAGGAATTCCTGTCAGCTCTGTTTTGGTGACTCACTATTTAATGGAAAAAAGCTTAGCTTTAAATTTAGTTGGCAATGCTTTTTCGTTGCTGTTTATTGGGGTAGGGTTAGCGTTGTTGGCTAATAGCTACATGCCGGACATCAGTCAAGAATTGCGAAAAAGCCAACACAAAATTGATGAAAAAATGCGTCAATTATTATTAGGTATGAGCCAATTTTTAGATGAAACAGCAGAGGCCGAGTCCTGCGAGCCACTTTTAGGGCAAGTGGTGGCAGCACTAGTTGAAGCAGAAGAAACAGCCCAAAGGCACGGGGAAAATCAACTATTAACGAATGATGATTATTACTTGAATTATTTTACTATGCGTCGCTTGCAACTGAATGTCTTAAGTAAAATGAATGATTTAGTTAAAACCATCAACTATCATCACGGAGAGACGACTCAGGTAAGGGAATTACTCAAATTTTCCTCGCTTACGTTTGCCGAGGAAAATGACGGTCTGGAAATTCGGAAACGAATCGAAGAAAGCTTGGCTTATTACCGACAGGCTAGTTTGCCTAAAACACGAGATGAATTTGAGAACCGGGCACGTTTATATCAGTTACTCAATGAGTTTGAACGATTTATTGACATTAAAATTGATTATGCTATTAATAATAAAAAAAAGAAACTCTCTTGGGATTAACTCAGAGAGTTTCTTTTTTGCTTAGTTAGTCTTGCCACTGTGCGCGCATCTCATCCATTAAATGCATGACATCAGTTGTCAAAGCGAGTGACTCGTTTGGAAGTCTGCCAGCAATCATTTGAGACATATTGGCGACTTCATAGTTTAAGGCAAGTCCTTCCTCGCCGGCTCGGAACGTTTCTACTTCACCATCCAAATAAGTAATAGTGGCAGTATCAGCCCGTGGATAGTCCGTAATCGTAATAAAGGCTTTTTCAAATGCGACAATCCCTTGCTTTGGCATCTTTGCTTGGAAAGTTAAAGCAACAGTAGCCATCTCGTTTTTCTGATTGCGCAGAATGGTCACAGATTGTTCATCGACACCTGTTGAGAAAGGGCTCATTGTTGAGTGGACGAGTGTTGGCTGTTCTGATAAAAAGAAGCGAACAAAGGATAGAGCGTAAGTGCCAATATCTAAAATAGCACCACCAGCTAAATCTGGATTGAAGAAACGATTACTAGGATCTGCCTCTTTATAGCTACCAAAGGAAGCTTGAATCATTTTTAGTTTTCCGAATTCATTGGCTTCAATTCGGCGTTTAAGTTCAAGATAAAGTGGCATGTTAAAAATAGTCATGGCTTCAGCCAAAATCAAGCCTTTTTCTTCGGCAAGCTTCTTGGCTTCAGTTAGCTCGACTAAATCCATCGTAATAGCTTTTTCACAAAGGACATGTTTGCCGTTCTTTAGAGCTGGAATAATACTTTCCAGATGATGATTATGAGGTGTGGCTATGTAAACTACATCAACTTTAGGATCTGCTAGTAGTTCTTCATAAGAGCCAAAAGCTTTGGTCACCTGATGAGTTTCAGCAAATTTTTGAGCTTTTTCAAAATTTCTCGATGCGGCGCCATAAAGTTCCCCTAAGTTAGGGTCAAAGGTTTCCGCAAATTGGGTGGCAATGGTTCCTAGGCCGATAATTGCCCAACGATAATGTGTCATAAAAGTTTCCTCCTTGAGTGGGTTTTCAACTGTATTGTTTGATTGAACTAGCGATACTGTTAGTATAGCAGAATTGCCTATGACTTGAAAAAAATTCAACTTTTTCTTAATATTAAAGATGAAAGGTGCTTTTTTTGAGTGCCCGATGTAGAATAGAGATATGAGGTGATGGAAAATGCATCAAGCAATGGTAAACATTATTATCGATCGAGTTTTAGGTCAATTTGATTCAGAAAGTCGTTTTTGTAGCGACTACTTAGAGACATCTGCTCAACAATGGGAAGAATGGAAACGCGGCGGCTCGACATTACAGCCAGAGGAAATGCAAAAAATTAAAAGTTTATTTTCTGATTATGAATGGATGTTGATGCAAAAAATTATCAAGCAAACGATTCTGTTTCCAGAGAAACGTAATTATGTGGTAATGGAATACAAACGAATTAAGTCATTGATTGCTAAAAAATGGCTGCAATCAGGTGAAGCAACGGTGGAATTAATTAGTCAAAAGGATACATATTCCAATTCACCAAGGGCTCAAAGGAAAGAGATGATCAATCTGAAAGTTTCGATGGAGTACGGTGTTTGGGGGTATGATGATATCCTTGAGTTTTCTTTACCAGCCGTTATTCAAAAGCAGATTGAGGATTCACCTGTCGATTTACTAGAATGGGTCAATGAAAATCTAACTGATACTTACGTTAAGAATGACAGTCAAGAGTGAGGGCCCAGATGACTAAAAAAGTATTTGGTGTGTTGTCTGTTTTAATAGTGATTTTTGCGGTGATTATTGTTTTGTTTCCGGCTAAGGAGTCTAACAAGAAAAAGACCACGCCGACAAAAGTAACTACTACTAGATCAACAAGTGCTAAGAAAGTCAAGGTGGACAAAGAGTTGCCAAATGTTTCAAGAACTGACTGGCAATTGATATTGGTCAATCAGAACCATCCAGTTAAGCAAGAGCCAACGAACTTGACGGCACTAAAAAATGGGTATCAAATAGATCAACGGATTTATGATGCGTATTACGATATGGAAGAGAGCGCGGCTAAAGCTGGCTTTTCTTTAGTTGTTATATCAAGTTATCGTTCAATTGCTGACCAACAAGTTGTTTACGACCAGGATGTTAATAAGTATTTAGCAACTGGATTGACTCAATCTGAGGCAGAGGCTAAAACACTAGAATATGTTACTTTTCCTGGTAATAGTGAGCATCATACAGGTTTGGCCTTAGATGTTGTTGATCAAGTCTGGTACGATCAAGGAAATGCCTTGGAAGAAGGCTTTTTCGAAACTGACGCTGGAAAATGGGTGGATCAACATGCTGCTAATTACGGTTTTGTGATTCGCTATCCTAAAAATAAGGAAGCTATTACTGGTATTAACTATGAGCCGTGGCATTTACGCTATGTTGGGACAGATAGTGCGAAGTATATGACCAAGAATCAGTTGGTTTTAGAAGAGTATTTGGATGTATTAAAAAAAGCAGGTAGATAATGAAAAATAAACAAAGTAAGCGCCCAGTCAAACGACCTGCTTACAAACGACGAAAGGCAAAAAAGAAATGGCAACAATCTCTCGCTTTTTGGATTGCTCTGACGTTAATTTTAATAGTTGGTTTTATCTTAACTATGTCGTTTTTAAGTGAGCGTTATGAACAACCAGTTGAACTGGCCCAAGAACAAGGTCCACAACCAGAAGAATTTATTGCCGAGATTGCTCCTCATGCTAAGGTAATTCAAGAGCGACATCACATATTACCAAGTATTATTTTGGGACAAGCAATTCTTGAATCAAACTGGGGGCAAAGCCAATTGGCAGCAAACTACTATAATTTATTTGGAATTAAGGCTTATGGCGATAGTGAAAAGGTTAAGTTAGCTACTAGCGAATTTGTGGATGGTAAGTGGATTGAAATCAATGCAGATTTCCGAGTCTATCCTAATTGGCAAGCGTCGATGGACGATCATGCTCTTTTGTTTGTGGAGGGAGTAGACTGGAATCCAGCTCTTTACCAAGGCGTTATTCAAGCGAAAACATATCAAGAAGCAGCACAAGCGCTTCAAGATGCGGGCTATGCGACTGATCCTGATTATCGTCAAAAAATAGTGGGTGTCATCGAATCTTATGGGTTAAGTCAATATGATTAAAAAAGGAGTCGAGGCGTCGCTTAAAGGCTGACGCCTTGACTATTTGTGTTTCTTAGGTAATAGAAGTAGCTCAGGTGAGATTATTATTTTATTGATTTTTTTAGGTCGTTTATTGAACAAAGCGTATTTCATGG
This sequence comes from Vagococcus sp. WN80Y, assembly GCF_059621045.1. Lineage (NCBI taxonomy): Bacteria > Bacillati > Bacillota > Bacilli > Lactobacillales > Enterococcaceae > Vagococcus > Vagococcus sp. WN80Y. Next base: position 69,270 of record NZ_JCAQHY010000007.1, on the reverse strand, counting down.
TATAATAAATTGTCTGCAAATCTTTTTGTATAAAATAGTTATGAGCAGAGAGGCTAATCGCATGAGGTTAGCAGGGCAGAACAGTCAGAAGGAGTGAATTAAATGAGAAAAAAACTAATATTTTTTAAACGTGTTATCAGTAGTATAGTGCTATCGGTGATGTTAGTTATGAGTAGTTTGGTAGCTGAGGCCAGTAGTGTTGGACAAGCTTTGCCGCAAACTGGGGAAGAAATGGCTAAAACTGGTTTAGTTATTGTCGGCATTATTATCGTGATTGTTATTATCATCATATTGATTCGTCGAAAAAAGAAATAAACAGCTAGAGGGCGGGACAAAGTTCCTGCCCTCTATTCATTTCACGACTAATATGTGACAAATAACTTTTGAGGCACCTCTTTAGCCACAAGTGTTAGCTCTTTCATTCTGTTAAAAACTTAATATTATCATGAGAAAAGTGAAGATTATTAAGAATTCGCTTGAAATAAAGATGAATATGTTAGATAATTAAGAAAACTTATTGAAAATTACAAGCTTATATATGACCATAATTGGCTGGTCGTCTCTACCTAATGCCGTAAACATTAGACTATAAGCAGAAAATAGGGATTGTTGACCTTTTTTTGCTATGGAGAAGAATAGTGGAAAAAGGTTTTTTTGTATTTTTATAAAGTTAAAGGTAGCGTAAATTTAAGGAGGACAAGATGGAGAAATTACAGAACAGAATCAAACAAGATGGCACAGTTTTAGGAAATGGCGTACTAAAAGTCGATAATTTTTTGACTCACCAAGTGGATCCAGCGTTAATGCAAGAAATTGGACAAGAATTTGCGGAGCTATTTAAAGGTGAAACCATTACAAAAGTTGTGACAATTGAAGCCTCTGGTATAGCGCCAGCGATGTTCACAGGCTTATATTTAGGTGTTCCGGTAATTTACGCTCGAAAAGCAAAGAGTTTAACAATGAAAGAAGAGTTGCTAACAGCTGAAGTGTACTCATTTACTAAGCAAATCACGAGTAATGTGTCGATTTCGCAGAAGTTTTTAAGTGAAGAAGACAATGTCTTAATTATTGATGATTTTTTAGCGAATGGTCAAGCGGCTCTTGGGTTAGTTGAATTATGTCGTCAGGCGGGTGCCAAGGTTAACGGAATTGGTATTGTGATTGAAAAGTCTTTTCAAGATGGTCGTGAACTACTGATTAGTAAAGGATTACGAGTAGAATCATTAGCGCGTATCGCATCATTAGAAAATAACCAAGTGACTTTTGTGGAGGAAGATTAAAATGGAAAAATCAGGTAATGGTAAAGCAGCAGTATTGGGGCTACAACACTTATTAGCGATGTACGCCGGAGCTGTGGCAGTTCCGCTTCTAATTGGTCAAGGCTTAGGCTTTAATTCAGAGCAAATGACTTACTTGATTTCAATTGATATTTTTATGTGTGGCGTTGCGACGTTACTACAGTTGACGGTCAATAAATTTTTTGGTATTGGCTTGCCAGTTGTTCTTGGTTGTGCAATCCAAGCTGTGTCACCCCTAATCTTAATAGGGTCGACTAAAAGCATTGGTGCGATGTATGGGGCAATTATTGTGGCAGGAATATTTATTGTCCTTATTTCTGGCGTTTTTTCTAAAATTGAAAAATTTTTTCCACCAGTTGTTACTGGAACGGTTATTACAGTTATCGGTTTGACCTTGATTCCAGTTGCAATTGAAAAAATTGGTGGTGGAAGTCAGGCGGCAAAAGGCTTCGGTGATCTAGGAAATATTGGGCTGGCTTTCTTGACAATTGGATTGATTTTAGGTGTGCAGGCTTTTGGAAAAGGTTTCTTCCGTTCTATCTCAGTTCTAGTTGGATTAGTTGGTGGGACTCTTGTTGCTTTGGTAACTGGTATGGTGAATTTTTCTGCTGTAAAAGAAGCTACTTGGGTGCATTTACCGCAACCTTTTTACTTTGGAATGCCAGAATTTGATTTGATATCTATCCTTTTAATTATCATTGTGTCCATTGTTAGCATGGTTGAATCGACAGGTGTTTATTTTGCTTTAGGAGATATTACTGGTCAAAAAGTAGGAAAAGAGGAGCTAAAAAAAGGGTATCGAGCAGAAGGGCTAGCAGTTATTTTAGGAGGAATTTTCAACACATTTCCATACACAGGCTTCTCTCAAAATGTTGGCTTGGTACAATTATCAGGTATTCGCTCAAGACGTCCGATTTATTTTTCAGCCTTTTTCTTAATTGCTTTAGGCTTACTGCCAAAGGTTGGAGCAGTGGCACAAATTATTCCCGAACCTGTTTTAGGGGGAGGAATGTTAGTAATGTTTGGTATGGTGGCGGTTCAAGGGATGAAGATGTTACTTAAGGCAGACTTGTCTAACGAAAAGAATCTATTGATCATTGCAGTTTCAGTTGGCTTTGGATTAGGCTTTAATATTGTTCCAACTGTCTTTTCTCAGTTCCCTGACGCATTACAAATGTTTACTGGTAATGGGATTGTGATGAGTAGTTTTACAGCAATTATTTTGAATATTATTTTTAATCATGGAAAATTAACTGAAAGCGACGCTGCTGTAGCTAACAAAACAGCTTAAGTTTTGGGTGAGAGGTTTAAAGAACTTGTCCAAAGAATCTTTAAAAGTTGACTGAAAGTTTTGACACCGCGCCTTGCCATTGTTAAACTAAAGAGGTAAGGTGGGTGTTTTTGCCTTTAAAAGCTTTAAAGAAAGCAGGGGATGATGTTGTCAGAATTATTTATACCTGGCCAAACAATCGGAATTATCGGTGGCGGACACTTAGCTCGTTTACTGACACTATCAGCAAAATCAATCGGGTTTCATGTGGGAATTTTAGATCCCGAACAAGGTTGTACAGCTGCTGAGGTAGCTGATTGGCAAATTGTCGCAGAGTTTAATGACCAACTGGCAATGGTTCGGATGGCTGAAAAATGTGATGTCTTAACATTTGAACATTTGGACAATGATGTTTCATTGATTCGCCAATTAGATGGACTTGTCTCGATTCCGCAAAGCTTAGAGTTGTTGGAATTTCCTCAAGACCGCTTACTAGAACGTACATTTTTAGATGCTAGCAATATTAATATAGCGCCATATGCTCAAATTAATCAAATTTCTGATATTGAAAAAAATATCGAAGCGATTGGGTTTCCATGTATTTTAAAAGGAGACAGGGGGAAAGGGACACAAGAAAGTCAACATATCATGAACCGTCTGACGGATATTCGTGGGTGTTTGCCGTTGATTAAAGAAGGGACCTGTATCCTTGAGGCAATGATTCCCTTTGAAAAAGAAATTACCGTAATGATTGTTGGGAATGGGAATCACGACTATTCTAAATTTCCGATTGTTGAAACTAGGTATCATCAAGGCGGTGGATTTGCTCGTGGTATCGTACCAGCTGAATTACCTGGTGAGATTATCGAAGAAGCCTACCGAATTGCAGATGATATTGCCGTGACACTTAATGTACAGGGGATCTTAACAATTGAGATGTTCATAACTGAGACTGGTATGATCTATGTTAATTCCTTATCGCCAGGTCCTCATAGTGCAGGGCACTATTCGTTAGAGGCAAGTAATATGTCACAGTTTGACGCCCATATTCGTGGAATTTGTGGCTGGCAATTACCAGATATTAAGTTGTACAGCTCAGCTATTATGTTAAATGTAGTAGGCGATCAATTAGTTGAAACAATTAGCTACATTCCGTTTGAAAAAAATTGGTATCATCATTATTATGGCACAACCTCGTTGAGTCAGTCTGATACGGTCGGCCATATTACGATTTTAACAGATGATATTGACTCAGAGTTAACACATATTGATCAGCTTCAGATTTGGGATCGTGAGGACTTGGATTGATTCCTTGGAGTCAATTTGAAGAATAAAATTAGAGGAGACTGAGTGAATGATTGAACGTTATACCCGCCCAGAAATGGGAGCTATTTGGACAGATGACAACCGTTACGATGCTTGGCTAGAAGTAGAAATTTTGGCTTCTGAGGCTTGGGCAGAGTTAGGAGAAATTCCCCATGAAGATGTGGTAAAAATCAGAGAAAACGCATCGTTCGATGTTCCTCGTATTTTAGAGATTGAGCAAGAAACTCGTCATGATGTAGTGGCTTTTACGCGTACAGTTTCTGAATCATTAGGGAATGAAAGTAAGTGGATCCATTATGGTTTGACAAGTACAGACGTGGTTGACACGGCTTATGGTTATTTATTGAAGCAGGCAAATGATATTTTACGTCGTGATCTGAAAGCATTCACTGAGATTATTGGTGAAAAGGCTAAGGCTCATAAATACACTGTTATGATGGGAAGAACTCATGGGGTTCACGCTGAGCCAACTACTTTTGGGCTGAAATTAGCTTTATGGTATGCAGAAATGACTCGAAATATTGAGCGTTTTGAGCATGCTGCAAAAGGGGTAGAAGCGGGAAAAATCAGTGGTGCTGTTGGAACTTTTGCTAATACACCACCAGCGGTAGAAGCCTATGTTTGTGACAAATTAGGGATTCGTGCTCAGGACATTTCTACACAGGTTTTGCCTCGTGACTTACACGCAGAATATATTTCTGCGATGGCGATTATTGCGACGAGCATTGAAAAGTTTGCAACGGAGATTCGTGGCTTACAAAAGTCTGAAACCCGCGAAGTAGAAGAATTTTTTGCTAAGGGCCAAAAAGGATCGTCAGCAATGCCGCATAAGCGTAATCCGATAGGCTCTGAAAATATGACAGGGTTGGCTCGTGTTATTCGCGGTCATGTTTTGACAGCGATGGATAATATGGTGTTGTGGCATGAACGAGATATTTCCCATTCTTCTGCAGAACGGATTATTATTCCTGATACGACGATTTTACTTGACTACATGTTGACTCGTTTTAGCACGATTGTTGAAAATTTAACCGTCTTTCCAGAAAATATGAAGCGCAACATGGCTGCTACGTTTGGCTTGATTTATAGTCAGCGGGTGTTGCTACAACTGATTGATAAAGGAATGACGCGTGAAGAAGCGTATGATTTAGTACAACCAAAAACGGCTTATGCGTGGGACAATCAAACGCAATTCCGTCCGTTACTAGAGGCGGATGAGACGATTATGGCTGCTTTAACTAAGAAAGATTTAGATGAGGCTTTTGATTATAACTGGCACATGAAGCATGTTGATACTCTTTTTGAGCGTGTTGGATTGGTTTAATTCTTCTCAACTAAAGAGCAGACTGGGACTTAAGTTCCAGTCTTTTCTTTTTATAAAGAGTAAAATTTGCTATACTTGGGAAGAGAAGGAATGAAAGAAAAGGGTCGGCTAATGCGAATAAAAAAAACAGAAAAAAAAGTGTATGACTATTTATTGAAGCTGATAGAAGAGGGAACTCTTGGACCTAATAGTAAAATAGTGGAACAGGATATTGGACGAACTCTGGAGGTTAGTCGTTCGCCAGTTCGCAGTGCTTTGCGGCTATTGTCTGAGGCTGGGTATATTAGACTTGAACCATACAAGGGAGCAATTGTAATAGCAAAACAGCTTACGGCGAAAGAATACGTTGAACAATTAAAGGTGTTTGAGTTGTTATTTATTCAATATTTATTTCAGCTTGAAACTAAACTGGCAAGTGTACCGATTAAAGATTTGCAAATAAAGCTCCAAGAACTTGCGACTATCAGCGATCAATTGACGAAAAGTGAACGTGTTGCAGCGGATATTGATTTGATTGAGTTAATTTTGAGTGAACAATCTAATCAGTATTACAAAATGTTAGTGTTGGATATTATGCGCCGAGTCTTGGAGACGGACTTCGCTGAGGAACGATTACCTGAAGAGAGGGGATCATCTTTATTTTTTGTACACTTTAAGCAATTAGTGACTTACTTGGAAGAGAAGAAATATCCAGAAGGGCGCCGCGAAATTCGGATTTTTGTTAATAATTTAACCTTAGCTGTTATAGATAATCAAGATTTAAGAGAATTAAATAAGTATGAATCGTAAGTGGTTACATGTATAATAAAAGTGTTTGATGAGTTAGTTTAATTAATCGCTTTAACCCATTTTAAGGAGGATTTAGTTATGGAATACATTAATCTTGGTGGTAATGAAGATCTAAAAGTATCGCAGGTAGCGCTAGGCTGTATGAGAATGAACAGTTTATCCGTCAACGAGATTACATCGCTACTTGAAACGACTGTTAATGAAGGCATTAACTTCTTTGACCATGCTGATATATATGGTGGTGGAGAGTGCGAAGAGTTATTTGGTAAAGGTCTAGAGAACAGTTCAATTAAGCGAGAAGATATTTTTATTCAAAGTAAATGTGGCATTCGTCAAGGCATGTTTGATTTTTCTAAAGAGCATATTATAGCTTCTGTTGATGGGATTCTTCAACGGTTAAACAGTGATTATTTAGATGTGTTGGCCTTACATCGACCTGATACTTTAGTAGAACCAGAAGAAGTTGCAGCAGCTTTTGATGAGTTAGAAAAAACGGGGAAGGTCCGACATTTTGGTGTAAGTAATCAAAAACCTATGCAGATTGAGTTATTGAAAAAAAGCTTGAATCAGCCTTTACTAGTCAATCAGCTACAATTTGGTATTATGGCAACAGGGATGGTGGATCAAGGCATTCATGTAAATATGAAAGATGAGGCTAGTGTAGATCATGATGGTAGTATTCTTGATTACAGTCGATTACATGATATGACAATCCAAGCGTGGTCGCCTTATCAATATGGATTCTTTGAAGGAGTTTTTCTAGGCAATGAGAAATTTCCAGAGTTGAATACGGCTATTGATACTTTAGCAGAAAAATATAATGTAACTAATACAGGGATTGCAACGGCTTGGATATCTAGACATCCAGCTCAAATGCAAACCATTTTAGGAACGATGAAGGAAAGTCGGATTAAGGAAGTAGCAAAAGCGTCTGACATTATTTTGAGTCGTCAAGAATGGTATGAGATTTATCGGGCAGCAGGCAATATTTTACCATAAAAGTGAGAATAGGGAAGCTGGGACATAAATTCGTTTGTCACATAATATGCGTAAAATAGAGGGAGGGTGAGACTTTGTCACGCTCTCTTTTTTGTTTCAGTTGACATGAGACTGGTTTCATACTTTATAGTTTGGTTATAGAAAGAAACCAGACGAGGGAGGAACCGAAGATGATCGGCAGAATTACCATTCAAACTAATGATATTAGTGAAAATTATCTTGTTCAGGCAGTAAAATGTGAGAATTGGGTTATTTTTCATCAGGAATTTCTAGAAGCGGGGCAGCTTTTCCGTTCAATTTATTTACCAGATATCAAAGAAAGTCTAATGACCGATGATGGGGTTTGCTTTGAGTATGATCAAGAGTATTACTCACTTCAAAATAATCAGAGCTCGTTCTTTCATTTTTTTGAAGAGATGGTTATAATGAACGCAATAGCTTAGTGATAGGGAGGGAAAAAATGGCGACAATTCGAGATATTGCCAAGTTATCTGGTTATTCAGTTTCAACGGTGTCTCGTGTTTTAAACAATCATCCTTATGTAGCAGATGAAAAACGCAAAAAAATCCAAGCAATTATCGAAGACTTGCAGTACATTCCTAACACAAAAGCAAGGCATTTGAGTTATGGTAAATCTTTGAATATCGGAGTAATGATTCCATTGACGGATAATTCATGGTTTGAGCAAACTACAAGTGGGATTATTGATGAGGCTGCAAAAGCAGGTTATACTGTGACCTTTTTACCGACAAACTATGATCTAGAGAGGGAAAAGCATGTATTGACTGAACTTTTGGCTAAGGCCTATGATGGTTTAATTATTTTATCCCGAGCGACTTCTCTAGAGGTGATTGAGACATATGCTCAACAGGCGCCAATTGTTTGTTGTGAAGATACGGGAGAAAATGCTATTTCATGTGTTTATATCGAACGTCAGCAGATGTATCAGCAAGTTTTCGAAAGGATTAAGGTGGAAGGGAAGACACCTGTTGGTTTAACTCTTAGTCGTAGTGAGCGTAAAAGTGCGAGTATGCGGACTACTGTAGAAAGTTTCATAACTGTTTTTGGGAGTTTGGATGAGGCGATTATTGTTCGTGAGTGTCGCACCTTTGAAGAAGGTCTTGCAGCAGGAGAGTTCTTTTCTAAGCAACCTCATCCGCCAAAGCTTATTTTTGCTAATGGAGATGAGGTCGCAGCAGGAATCTATGAGTATTATCAAAAGGGGCAAGGGATTGAGATTATTAGCCAAGGGGATGAGCTATTAAGTCGTGTTTTAAATATTCCAACTATTCTCCATCCTTTAAAGGAGATGGGACGTGTGGCATTCAAGCGCCTATTTGAGACTGAGGTAACAAAAATTCCCTTACAAAGTGAGTGGATTAAACAGAATTGAACGACTTATAAAGACATTCCTAAAAAAAAGAGGGATGTCTTTATAAGTTGTCAGGGGTTAAGCAAGCAGAGTGTGTGGCATGACTCTCAGAAATAAGATGCTTAGCCAATTGAGAGACTTTAATCGGGTAGATAGGACGAAAGAGCGGACTAAGAAGAGGAAGATGAGCTAAAATATAAATAATACTGCCTTCAATCAAAGAAGAAGGACGACTCCTTCCTACAACTAATCCTGGTCTAAAAATGATGATGGGATTAGTTAGTACCGATAGGTAAGCCTCCGCCTGACGTTTAGTTTCAAGATACTCTTTTGCAATCAGTGGTCCACCAGCATTTGCCGATAGAAATAAATAAGGGATTTTGGGATAGTGGCTTACTTGATCGGCGATTAATTGATTTGCCTTAAAGATTATGTCAGCGTAAAAGAGCTTCTTTTTGGGTTGTTCATGTAAAATGCCAATAAGGTTAATAACAGCGTAGGCGTTAGGAAGATAATGATGCCACTGGCTATCAGTGAAAATATCCTCTTTAATCCAGGTGATAAGCGGATGAATACTAAGTTTATGGTTTTGAGGTTGGCCACCTGGCGAGATACTGACAACAGCAATCCCCTGTTTGACTGCTTCTTGACACACAGCTTGGCCAATAAAGCCACTGCCACCGAAAATAAGTAGATGTTTAGTCATAGTAACTCCTTTCTAGGTCATTTATGCTCTCATGATAGCATGATTTATGGGGACTGTGATAGAAAAGGGAACTCTTCTCTTTTTTATCGCATATAATTATTTTACAAATAAGTTTAGGTATGATAAAGTAAAGAACGAATGCGAGGTAAGGACGATGAATAAAGCACTCCCTTATATTAGACGAAGCGGCTCCCTACAAATGAATTGAGATGAAGCATTGTATGGAGCATAAAAAAAGCTAGACCCTTCATCACTTTTTAGCTAAAAAATTTGGACTTGTCAAAGTCTTATTTGAATTTGCTGAAAATGTGAGGGATTATCCGATTTTATCAGGCTGCTAGGATGTTTTTGGCAGCCTTTGTATAGAAAAGCAGAGGTGAGTAGGTAACTACTGAACTCTGCTTTATTTTTATTTAAAGAAAAGGAATGAATAAAATGAGTATTTTAACTATTGAAGGATTAACCTATGAATTACCAGATAAAGTCTTATATCAGGATGGCAATGTCACATTGAATCGTGGCGAACATATGGGACTTGTAGGGAAAAACGGTGCTGGCAAAAGTACCTTGATTAAGATTTTAATTGGAGAAGTTTTACCCGATGCAGGGAAAATAACGTGGCAAAACAATATTAAACTAGGTTACTTGGAACAATATCTGCTGATTGAAGATGGACAGTCGATTCGTGAATTTTTACATACCTCGTTTAAGTCGCTTTATGATTTAGAAAAGGAAATCGAAGGCCTTTATGCCGAATATGGTGAAAGTTTAGAGGATGACCTGCTGATTAAGGCTGGGAAAAAACAGGAGATGCTTGAGCAAAGTGGGTTTTATACAATTGAGCAAACGATTGAAAAAATGGCCTTTGGTTTGGGGATTGCCGCGATCGGGATGGACAAGAAGCTAAATGAATTGAGCGGGGGACAGAAATCGAAGGTCTTTCTAGCTAAGTTATTATTAGAGGAGCCAGACGTGTTGTTGTTAGACGAGCCGACCAACTATTTGGATGATACTCATGTGCAGTGGTTAGCGGGCTTTTTAAATGAGTTTGCAGGTAGTTATTTAGTTATTTCCCATGATTATCAGTTTTTGGATGAGATTACTAACTGCATTTGTGATATTGAATTTGGGCATTTGCAAAAGTATCCTGGCAATTTGAATAAGGCGCTTAAGCTTAAAGAAATTGCCAATGAAAACTATCTCAAGGAGTATCATGCGCAGCAAGAAAAGATTGATAAATTGGAAAATTATATTCGCAAATACAAAGCAGGGTCTCGATCAACCATCGCTAAAAGTCGTGAAAAGCAGCTGAATAAAATTGATCGCCTATCTGCTCCAGAGCGTGTCTACCAAAGTTCCTTTGAGTTTCCTGATGCACCAATTTTAGCCAATTACATCATTGAAACGAATGGTTTGAAAATTGGCTACAAGCATCCGTTATTACCTGCTATTGATTTAATTGTTCAGCGAGGGGAAAAAATTGCGATTAATGGGTTCAACGGAATTGGTAAATCAACGTTGTTAAAAACGTTGATTGGCGAAATCCCTGCTCTTAGTGGAAAAGTAATGTTACCTGAGGGATTGGAAATTAATTATTTTTCTCAAGAATTAGACTGGCCAAATCAGCGGTTAACACCTTTTGATTACGTTCGTGAGGCTTATCCTAAATTACTTGATAAGGAGATTAGGACACATCTTGCTCGTAGTGGCATTCATGATGATAATGTTAAAAAGGCAATGAAATTTCTTAGTGGTGGAGAGCAGACAAAGGTTAAATTATGTATTATGACGATGATAAAAAGTAATTTACTTATTCTTGATGAGCCGACCAATCATTTAGATACTGATACAAAACGAGCGCTACGCCAAGCTATTGATGCCTACGAGGGAACAGTTTTAATTGTTTCTCATGAGGCAGATTTTTATGACCAACTAGTTGAGCGAATTGTTAATATAGAAGACTTACAGGCTGAATAAGCAAATTTGTGATACACTATTTTTATCAAAGAAACACATTAAAATGGAAGTCAGTTGAGGGTAGAAAGTTGAAAGATAAGAAAAAGCGACGCTTGATCAAAAAGATATCACCCGTTCAGATGATTACTTTAAGCTTTTTAGGGGTGATACTCCTTGGAACCATTCTGTTGTCGTTACCGATTGCTTCGACAACAGGTGACACTAATTTTATAGACGCGTTGTTTGTCGCGACATCATCAGTTTGTGTGACTGGACTGACAACGGTCAATACGGCTGCTCATTGGAGTTTGTTTGGTCGTGTGGTAATGTTGTGCTTAATCGAAATTGGTGGAATGAGTTTTATGATTATGACTCTGTTCTTTACCGTGGTAGTGGGGAAAAAAATTAATTTTGGAACTCGCTTGGTTTTAAAAGAGGCACTTAATTTAGATGAACATAGTGGTGTTTTGAAATTAGGCCTTTACGTTTTAAAGTTTTCTTTTTCAGTCCAAGTCATTGGAACTTTGCTTTTACTTATATCATTTGGACCGAAGTACGGCTTTGTAAAAGGATTAGGCTATAGTATTTTTCATGCTGTTTCAGCTTTTTGTAATGCTGGTTTTGATTTATTTGGTGATAGCTTAGAAAGCATGCGTCAGAATAGCTATGTTATTCTGGTTTTAGCTGGTTTAATCATTGCAGGTGGATTTGGTTTTGTTGTGTGGCGTGAGGTTTTAAGCTGGTTTAAAACGAAACGAATGTCTATCCATTCTAGTTTAGCCCTAAAAGTAATGGTGGGACTATTGGTAGGAGGTTTTCTACTATTCTTGCTAATTGAAAAAAATTTATCGGCTTATAGCGATGAGTTATCAGTCGGCCAACGTTTAGTTAATACTTTTTTCCTGACTGTGACGCCGCGTACCGCAGGCTTTAATAGTATACCTTATGCAGAATTGTCAGATGCAAGTTTAATTGTGACGATGATTTTGACGTTTATCGGTGGCAATTCTGGTTCAACAGCAGGTGGACTTAAGACTTCGACTCTAGGAGTGTTGGTTCTTTATGCTTGGGCAAGTATTCACGGGCGAGAGGTAACCGTTTATCGAGAACGAACAATTAATCGTAAGGTAATTATGCGAGCTTTTGCTTTATTTTTTATCTCGAGTTTAATAGCTATTCTAGCGATTAGTTTGCTGACAGTTACGGAGGCGATTCCGACTGGTTTTGGGATTGAATATGTTGCTTTTGAAGTTTTCTCGGCTTTTGGTACAGTTGGTGTCACCATGGGGTTAACCCCTCATCTCACTCTCCTTGGTAAAGGGATTATTATCCTATTGATGTTTATTGGGCGAGTAGGGGTGTATACATTTTTGCTGGCTGTAGCGCGTAAGCCACAAAATAGTGAGCCAAATATTCGTTATCCAGAAGAGCATATTATGGTAGGATAAACAAATAAAAAGACCCTCGAATGTAGGGTCTTTTATTTTTGGTTAAGTCATCTGTTTTTAAATTTCAACAATTTTTGAGAGCGGAATAACAAGTCGTTTGTTTAAATCTTGAACACGCTCTGCATCGACCTGTGAAGAATCGCTGACTTCAACTAAAGCTGATAGGTCGTATAACTTTTCAACTTTACCTTTGAAGCGTTCTTCAAGTAAGGGACTCTCGCATTGATAAATATTTCCAATTATGATTAAATCTGCTTCCATGAAAATTCACCTTCAATTTCTTATACAAAAAGATTAAAAAAGTCTATTTGTAATTTTTTTCGTACCCCTATCTTACGATATTTGCTCTCTGATTTCAACATGAATAGTCATAAAAACTACATTTTTTATTGAATATGGCAAAATTCCTCATAAAAATAACAAAAAAATCATGTTATATTCACATTTCTAGCGAAAATTGACGATAAAAAAACAAGACGACTGCTAATATTGCTTAGTCGTCTTGTTCTTGATTTACTTTTATGGTCTCTAGTAACAGCTCTAAGAAAATATCTCCATTCAGAAGACTTGGCAGATAAATAGTAGCAAGGATTGATTTGTTCTCATCTATGAGAGTCATTTGTTGACCGTAGTTCCAAGATAATAGTTCTTTTTTACGTTTGATATTTTTAGTAAAACGGTGTAGTTGAATATCAGTAATTTGATATAAATCAACTTCAATTCCATCAATTGTTAATAAGCGACCTTGCCAAGTGATTTCAGCGCCAGTAGGCATAATCTGCGAGACTGGTAAATTTCCTTTATCTTGTTCGACAATGAGTTCTCGATCGAAATCTTCTTGTTGACTCGTATCAACCCCCATAGAGATATGTTCGGCGAGATAAGGAAAGACGATAGCTTGGCCTGCAAGTAATTGTTCTCTTAATTCCTGACTTTTTAGCTGTTCAAATTGTGTGATAATTTCCTGTTGAATGTCTGTAATACTTGTTTTTTTATTCTCTTTGTCTTGGAATTGTGGACCGATAACCGTCCAAGAAAAATTTTTGTGTTCGTACAAAGCTACGACTTCACGAAAGCCGTATTCAGTTGTATCTGGGAGACGTAATAAATGAATATAATCCACATTATTTAGCTCAACGTTATAGGAAGCTTTTTTACTGTTGACCTCTATACTATTTTTAGAAAGAACAAACTCTAATTTACGTTTATCGAGCATTAGATAGCCAATAATTGAAAGTGCAGCGAGAATGGAAATAGCGGCTAAAATCACTATAGGTGTAGCGAATGATTTTAAAGTAGACAATGGCAGTGAGACGGTGCCAAGGTTTAGCTGAGTTAATGATGTCAGTGTTAAAATAAAGGCAACTACAAGTGAAAAGCCGATGATTATTAACAGAGTGCTACTCACAATTAGTGGGATTTTGTGTTTAGTGATACGAGTTAGTGTACGATGTTTCATAAAAATTCCTCCTTTGATGAATCAGTTATTATAGTATAACATGTTTTTTATAGTCGCGTTACTCGTCTAAATTTATGATTGAGACCTTCTTTTTGGTAAAACACGAACGTTTTTAGGCTGAAAACGCAAAATAATAATAAATTATTTCGAAATGACTTGATTTTTTAGTGGATATGCGGTAAATTATCTTAGGAAGCAAACATAAAACAATGAAGTTATTATTAATGTTCGTGTTTTCTTTCTAAAATAGTGAGTAAAAACTCAACAGGAGGTTATCAACATGAAAATTTTCGATTATGAAGATGTTCAATTGATTCCAAACAAATGTATCGTAGAAAGTCGTTCTGAATGTGACACACAAGTAACCTTAGGCAATCACACATTTAAAATGCCAGTTGTCCCTGCTAATATGCAAACAATTGTTGATGAAACAATTGCAGAATGGTTAGCTGCAAATGGTTATTTTTACATTATGCACCGCTTTGAAGAAGATAAACGAATTCCTTTTATTAATACGATGTCTGAGAAAGGCTTATTTTCATCTATCAGTGTTGGGGTTAAGCAGAATGAATATGAATTTGTGGAAGAATTAGCGGCTAAAAAATTAGTACCTGATTACATGACGATTGATATTGCTCATGGTCATTCTAATGCTGTTATTAACATGATTCAACACATAAAAAAACATTTACCAGAAACTTTTGTGATCGCTGGTAATGTCGGAACACCAGAAGCTGTTCGTGAATTAGAAAATGCGGGAGCAGATGCGACCAAAGTAGGAATTGGTCCTGGTAAGGTATGTATAACAAAGATTAAGACTGGTTTTGGAACGGGTGGTTGGCAATTGGCGGCACTTCGTCGCTGTAGTAAGGCTGCCCGTAAGCCATTGATTGCTGATGGTGGAATTCGAACTCATGGCGACATCGCTAAATCCATTCGTTTTGGAGCAACGATGGTCATGATTGGTTCGTTGTTTGCTGGTCATGAAGAATCTCCAGGTGAAACTGTAGTAGAAGATGGTGTTAAGTATAAAGAATATTTCGGTAGCGCCTCTGAGTATCAAAAGGGTGAGAAGAAAAATGTTGAAGGTAAGAAAATACTCTTGCCATACAAAGGCCCATTGGTTGATACTTTAACTGAAATGCAGCAAGATTTACAATCTGCAATTTCTTATGCAGGCGGTAAAGACATTGGGGCTATTCGTAAAGTAGATTATGTTATTGTGAAAAACTCAATTTTTAATGGTGATTCAATTTAGTAAAAGAAAGCAACAAAAGTAGAGTTATTTCAGCTAGATCGTTTTGCGTCAATAATCTATTAATAAATTTTAAGTGAAGCAAAGAAGCCGAGACAGCCGTTTCGGTTTTTTTGTTGGTTAAAAGTACTTGACCTGTCGTAGTAATCGTGATAAGCTTTAATTACTTCGACAGACGTAGTACATCAGACGTGGTAAAAAAAGATAATGCAAAAGGATGTGAGCAAATGATAAGTAGTGATGTGATTCGTGGCTATAATGATCCAATGATATTATCGATTTTAATAGAAGGAGATTCTTATGGTTATGAAATATCGAAGCAAATCAAAGATATTTCAGATGAAAAGTACATTATTAAAGAGACGACATTGTATTCTGCTTTTACTCGTTTGCAAAAAAATGGTTATATTGAATCTTATCCAGGTAATGAAACTTTTGGAAAGAAGCGGACCTATTACAAAATAACGCCAGCGGGCTTGGAGTTTTATTTAGCTAAACGTGAGGAATGGCAAGTAACAAAAGAAGTTGTCAATAAATTTATAGGAGGAGAACAGTAATGGATACGATCGCTAATTATTTAGAAACGATGTTTATGAATTTACCAGAAACATCAGATATTTTACAATTAAAATATGATCTCTATGCTAATATGGAAGATAAATACAATGAATTAAAGGCTAGTGGGAAAAGTGAGAATGAAGCTGTCGGAGTTGTAATTTCAGAATTTGGAAACATTGATGAATTATTAGATGAGATGGCAATCAATCAAAGTGAAGCAGAAATAGAGGGAACGATACCTGTTGTGGATCTAACTGAGGCACTAAGTTATGTAGAGGCCAAGAGACAGATTGGACTTGGAATAGGGGTAGGAGTCTTTTTATGCGCTTTAGGAGTCGCGTTTTTTTTAACAATTGCCGCTGGATTTGATTCTCCTCTTGGATTTTTGCCACTGTTGATTTTTGTTGCGATAGGCGTTGGGTTATTTATTGTTAGTGGATACAAAAATAATACTTTCGAGTACCTTCAACGTGATTTTGTTATGACGGGAGCGTCTCGTGAGGTTATTCAGGAGGAGAAGCGGAGCTATGAGCGAACACATATTTTATCTATCGTCCTTGGTGTAACAGCCTGTATTTTGTCCATTGTTCCTTTTATTATTTTTCAAACAATCTGGCCATATAGTGATTTTTATACCGGGTTAGGTCTGGGATTATTATTGGTAATTGCTTCAATTGGTGTGATATTCCTTGTTTATACAGGTAACATTGCTCTAGCTTTTAATACCTTACTTAAGAATGCAAAAGATCGTCAGCCGACAAAAGTGGAAGTGAAACATCAAAAAATTAACCACTTGTTTGATGCTGTCTACTGGCCAATTGTAGTAGTAATTTACTTGTTGTGGAGCTTTACGGGATCAGGTATGAGATGGTCTTACAGTTGGATTATATTTGCAATCGCAGGTGTTTTACAAGAAGCACTTAAAGCTATTTTTGGGATTACGTCCCAAAAAAATAATTAAATAAAGAAGGTCGAAGTTATTTTTCGGCCTTCTTTATTTGGTTTAACGACTGAAATTCGGTGTGGTGCGTTTGTAAAATGTTGTAACTATTTGTTTGACTGGATAGTAGACGATTGACACAATGACGATCGTTGAAACAAAATTAACTAGAGTGGCCGGAAGAGCTGTTAATGCTCCGATTGCCGCGGGTTTCACACTTGCGCCAGCAATCATCATCATCACCGTATTTTTTAAGAAGGTCATGGCGATTTTTGTTAAGCCAGCACTAATAGCTACTACGACTATTTTATAGAGATGGTCGTCTTTTTTATTGAAGGCATTAAAGACGAGAGTAGCAATTCCACCAACAATAAAGCTTTCAACAATAAAATAGGGAGCCTCGGCGGCGAACCCATTTAAGACATCAAAGATAGCAAAGCCCAGACCACCAGCTAGAGCTCCTTTGCGATAACCAATCATTAAAACTGCCAGTAAGAGGACTGAATTACCTAAATGAATAAAGGGTGCACCAACGGCGGCTGGCATTGGGATTCGAATCATAGTTCCGACAAAAGTTAGAGTAGCAAAAAGTCCCGTTAGAACAATATCTGCAGTCGAAAGTTTTTTATTTTCCATAGTTATATCTCCTTTCATATGAATGGCAACGTTAGTCTATTTAGGACGAGAGAGTCGGTTTTCAGCGTGATTATAGGCACCATGCCATACATGACCTAAGAATGGATTTATTTTAACACCGTGTTCAATAGCAGCAGCTACAAAGGCTTTGCCTTGAATAACGGCCTCTTTGACAGTAAAACCTTTTGCTAGACCAGCAGTAATTGAGGCAGCGAAAGTACAACCAGCTCCGTGATTATAATCAGTTTGAAACATCGTATTTTCAAGAATGGTAAATTCATGGCCATCGTAAAAGACGTCAATTGCTTGATCGCCAGCAATTCTTCGACCGCCTTTGACAACAACATTTTTTGGTCCCAAATCAATAATTCGTTTAGCTGCTTCCTTCATATCGTCAACCGTATGTAGCTCGCCGATGCCTGATAAAATACCTGCTTCGATTAAGTTTGGTGTTGTAATCGTGGCAACTGGTAACAGTAGTTCTGTCATTTTAGCGACATTTTCTGGTTGCAATAATTCGGTTGTCCCTTTACATGCCATAACCGGATCGATGACGATATTTTCTTGCTTATAGGTGTCAATATACTGTCGCGCTACGCTAATAGTTTCAATATCTCCAAGCATACCTGTTTTTAAGGCTGCTAATGGAGCACCAGCATAGATAGTTTTTAATTGTTTATCGACTAAATTTGGTTCTACAGAAGTCACTGTATGTGACCAATCTTCATCTGGATTCATGGTTACAAAACTTGTGATGGCTGAAAAGCCAAAGGTGCCATATTCTTGAAATGTTTTTAGATCGGCTTGGATGCCTGCACCGCCGCTTGAATCAGAACCTGCAATAGTTAGTACTTTTGGAATCATAGTAAATTAACCTCCGTCATTGTTTTATTGGCTTTATCATACCTCATCCATCTATTGACAAAAACAGCCAATTGGGTTATTTTTAACTCATCCAATTGTAAAGGCGTGATACGAATGTGGCAATTACCTGAAAAAAAAACTCAGCCAATTTATCAAAGTATTGTAGAGCTTATTATTAATCACATTAAGGAAGGTCGATTGTTACCCGGGGAAAAACTACCACCTGAGCGCCAGTTAGCTAGTGAGTTTGGTGTCAATCGCTCAACAGTTGTTCATGCTTTAGATGAATTAGAAGCTATGGGTGTCATTATAAGACGACAGGGAAGTGGTACGTTGATTAATGAAGGGAAGTGGGGAGTCTATACAGGTGCCGCAACTAATTGGCGAAGTTATCTTTCCCAAGGGGCATTCAATCGGCGCCCTCCCTATTTGGAGAAGCTCAGCCAGTTAGCTAAATCAGCTAGTCCCTCTCTGGTGGATGCTTATACAGGAGAATTGCCGCTAGACTTAATCCCGTCATTAGAATTACCGGGAATTTCTTGGAATGACTTTTTAGTGGAAGAAAGTTTACAAGATGAGTTGGGCTACTTGCCCTTAAGGGAACAAATAGTTGCGCGGTTGAATAAAGAAAGAGGCCTTGGGTTAACGATTGATCAATTGCTATTGACCTCAGGTGCCCAACAAGCCCTATTTCTAATTATCCAAGTGTTATTGCAAAGTGGAGATGCTGTTGCGATCGAAGAGCCTTCTTCTTTTTATCCATTGTCGATTTTTCAAGCAGCAGGGGTCAGGTTATATGGTGTCCCGGTTGATAGGCAGGGAATGAAAATTGATCGTTTAGAACAGATGATTATTCGAAGAAAGATTAAGATGGTGTTGGTTAATCCAAATTTTCAAAATCCGACTGGTACAACGATGTCGTTTAGTCGGCGAAAACAATTAGTAAGTATTTGTCAACAGTATCAAATACCGATTGTAGAAGATGACGTCTTCAGCCAGTTGTATTTTTCTGAAAAAGAAAAGCCAGTTCTATTAAAGCAACTTGATAGTGAGAATGTAATTTATATCGGGTCACTGTCAAAGTTATTGGGAGCGACAACGAAAATTGGATGGTTGAGTGCCCCAGCTAAAGTGGCGGAGCAGTTGGCAGAGGCACGTCAAGAGATGGATTTTACATTGAGTATTTTTCCACAAGTGCTGGCAGCTAACGCGTTAGGGAACAGTGAATTTGATAATCAAGTGGCTAAATTGAGGAAAGAATTGAAACGTAGGCGTAACGTCTTAATCACTCATTTAAATTTTTATTTTGGGCAAGAGATTAGTTACGTTATTCCAGATGGTGGTTATTACTTATGGATTAGCTGGGAGAAGGAAGGGTTTAAGCAAAAGGCATTTGATTTATTGTTAGAAAAAGGGATTTTGACGATGCCGAGCTTTCTTTTTGGTATCGCGCCACAAGGGCTGCGGATTAATTTCGCACGTTTGACTGATCAAGATAGTCTAAAATTGGTTAAGGCTTTAAAAGCTGTATGGAAAATGACACCATGAGATCGTCATTTTTTAATATAATAAGTTATTTAATTGAAAACAAAAATTAAGCTGATATCTTGTTTCAGTTGACAGGAGGGAGTCGTAAATTTAAGTGAGAGTGTTGAATTTATGGTGTTTAAAGCAGTTTTTAGGCGATAGAGTATCTGTCGTCTGAATGACTTTTATTGTATGTGTGATAAAATTATGGTGTTATTTTAACTATGAGCCTAATTATTATTTACATATTTTTCACTTAATTCAAAATAAGTTATTTAATTTTATTGAAAAAATTAGTACATGTCTGTGATTAGTTGACAGAGGATAGCTGGTTATTGTATGGACGTATTCAGACGTTAAGGCTGAAATAAAAGCCTTTTAAGTCAATCAAATTTATTATGATACGCTCGAATCTGTTGTCAACTGACTGCGTATAAATTATTAATTTTATAGGAATTGTGTTAGTAAAAAAAGACTGGTGTCACACAAGTAACTAGCGATCATCAGAGATTATTCTCTCATAGATATGATTTATTGTAAAAGGGGCTAACTCATGCCTTTTTGCCAGTTTATGGTTTGGGAAAAATTGACAAATATAGCCAAAGCTAGCTATGTCAGTATTAATAGTGACTTTGAAAAGTAATTATTGAATAAAATGGACGAGTTAGGCTATTTAGTAGTTATTTTCACGATTACGACTTTATGGCAATAGCGTTGGTGGCTTCTCAAACATTGGTTTTAACTCATGGACTATAACTATATCTAAATAAAAAATGAAAGTCTCTATCAATTTGTTCAGAGTAGATGGGGGCTTTTATTTTGGTATAAAATAAAAAGATAGTTTTGATTTTTTTATAAGATCAGCTGCATAAGTTTAATCTGTTTTGATATTTTTGGTATTATTAGATCATAAAAATACTAAAAGAAGACTTGAAATGATAGTTGTGGGTGAGAAATTTGGAAATTGGACTGTTCTTAAAAGAACAAGAAAAAATAAGCACAAACAATGGTTATGGCTATGCAGGTGTGATTGCGGGAATGAGAGAGAAGTTGTTTGTACTAACCTTAACAAATGGAATAAGCCAATCATGTGGTTGTGTTTATAACATAGGTAAAGAGAGTATGGATAAAAAATGAATAAGATGAGAAAATATTATGAAGAAGATAGTGTTGGTGGAACACGTGTTTCGTCGCTTAAGCAAAAAGAAAGTTCTAAAAATATTTCGGGGGTTAAAGGCATATATAAGATGAAGGCGTCCAGCAACTGGAAAGCTCAAATAGGTTTTCAAAATAAGACTATTAGTTTAGGAACTTTTGCAGACATAAATGATGTAATTGCTGCTAGAAAAGAAGCGGAGGAGAAATATTATAAACCTATCCTAGATGCAGAAGAAAGGAAGAGATGAGAGCAAGGTGAAAATAAATTGAAAAGCCAGTCACTACGTGCGAGTTAAGCGACTGGCTACTATCACTAGTATTAGGGATTATTTGTTACTAGGTGTGTGTTAACCAAGTGATGGCTTATCAATTATAAACGATATTATTTTTCCATTTCAATAATTATTAGAAGATTATTATCAACCAAAATAAAAATAACAGCTCGACAAGTAGAGTGTTTTGCCAAACTGTGTGCTATCAACTTGTATAAGAAAATAACTGAGGTTTAGGTTGTGATAGCGTTTTCGTTATAACTTAATTGGCTTAGCGATACTAGTGCTAAATGTACAAAAATGAAAAAGAAACTAGATACATCTGAAAATCTAGTTTCTTTTTTACACTTTTTGATTATTTTATTTGTCATTACAACACACTTCACAGAGAATAAATGACTTTAGTCTATCACCGTTCTTTGCTGCTTCAAGTGCATTTAGTGGGGTGTACTCGTAGGTAATAAATTGTCGTTGAAGAACGTCTTCTGTTAAAAGGCTACAATCTTTTTTATGAATAACATGATTAACACCTGATGTAGGTTCTTTAGTTGTGTAGTAGAATCTATATTGGCTTAAACGTTCATTAAGATCAAAGACACTCAAGAAATTCACCTCGCTTTCAAATAATAAATTCATAAATAAAAGTTAAGGTGTCGCTTCTAGCGACAATGTGAGTTAGCGCTTAGCAGTGGAGTGCTAATGCTATAATTTATTTATACAATAATTGATCCAAAATATCAATACTATATTTTGTGACATAAAAAACAGCCAATACTTATGAGGATAATGGTTGGCTGCTATCACTGAAATTAGGGAATTTCGTTTAGATGAATATGTGCATAGCATTTCTGTGATAGCTTAAGTTAGTATAAACTATCCTGCTATAAAACTGCATCGTTATTTCTTTACAAATTAAAAAGTCCGCATTTACCACACGGACAGTTGTTTATGAATGTTTTGTCATGAAATTGATTATTCGAGTGACATCATTTTGTTGATATTCTAGACTAGATAATTGGATTATACGATCTCTTGGAATAGAACTCGTATCAAGTTTTTTCTCTAGTGTGGGTAAGATAACAACTAAATCAAAATCTAATTTCATTATTTCACTGGAATCAGATTCCGTGGGATCAAAGTTGAAATCCCAATGTAGATTTTGAGATTTTATTTCTTTTGTAACCTCAGTAACTATTTTTTTGTTACTTCCCATTCCGAAAAGTGAGGATATAACATTTTGTTTATTTGCGCCAATTTGACCACCAAAGATAGGCGTTGGTCCGTAAATTAATGTTCCTTTTTTCATCGTCACGTCTCCTTTATAAAATATTATACCTAATATTATTAGCGAACGGCATCTAATATTGTAATTATTTTTTTAATTTAGTTGGTTGTAGACTACTGAGCTAGTTTTTGAGTAACTATATGCCAATCATTCGGAAAACCTAAACTTTGTAATATATTGTTGGTAGGAATAGAGTTTAATTGATTGTCAAGAGCAATAATCCTTTTTCTAATGGTATTATGCAATAAGGCGTATTGGGTTTTGCTAAGAAAACATTGTAATAGTATAAAGGTGTTATAAACATCCTTCTTTTCATCGCTGGGGCAATGTTGTAAATAGAATGCAAATCGCCGTAATGTTTAACACTTGCTCGACATTTAAAGTCTAATAATCGGTTGTTATGAGCACAAACATTTCTAACTTCTCGAATATTATTAATAAAAGATTCCATTATTTCAGAAGTGAAGGGAAGTGTGAGAGTTAGGTTTTCCGAAACATAACTACACAGATTTTTGGCAATTCTATTTCTAAGTTTGCTAGGTAAGTTTTGAAATAATGTATTCATTTCGCCGAAATCTAAGTAACCAATAAGATCCCAAATAGGTACATCACCGTGCTTATTGACGTAATGATCAATAGAATTTCCGTTTTTCTCTTATTGTTGTTATCATTGATTATTTTGGATAATCAATGATAAGCCAACCAAGATTAAGCGCTTTAGAATTGTCATAACAATTAATGTCCAAGTATGCGTAAGGCTTATTTTGATAGTATTGAGAAAATCTATGAGCTAAAATGCTTTTGATATGATTTTCGGCTTCTGTTATCGATTTGAAAAGTGCGTGTTTAATTTCTTTATCGAAAAAGTATAAGTGAGCTATTTCGTCAAAAGTTGAATTAGTCACATACCGCCCAGTTGAAGGAATGGTAAAGTGTTTACTGTAACCGTTGATAATATTGTAATAATTATTTGTTAGTAGGTACTGCTTAGTATGTTTATAGTCATTGAAACCTAACCCCCTACTATGAAGTATTGCCAACTGGCTGTAAAGATATTCGAAACTTTGCAAAAAAACTCCATTCGGTGTAGAATGGAGGTCACGTATTGGTTCCTGTAGAGATACCAACTCTTATCTTTAATCACATGCTGCCTATTATTGAACTAAAAAGCAACCGTCTTTACTTATTATTTAACTATTTTCAATTATAAACTATAAATCAAATTTGTAATAGGGTGAATTACAGATCGCCTAATTATATACCTAAAAAAACAATTTACAGAAAATTATCATATATGAAAATTATTTAATCTTGCATACTTTGAGAATTAAATATCCAGTGGTCACTTCTTGATTTTTAAAATAATGAGAGTAGAATAATCTTTAGATAGAAGTCTTTTAATTTTGAGGAGGAAGAACAATGACTAAAGAATTTCCTAAAGTAGTAGAAGTAAAAAATCTTTCTAATATTTTACAGATAGAATTCGATAATGGACAAACGAAATATCTTAGATCCCATTATACGAAAGAAATGAGTGATGCTTTTTCTCCAAGTAGAGGTAAAGGGAAAAGAGCTAATTTATTAGCTGTCTCTACGAATATGTGGATAGGCTCTGAATTTGAAATAGAAGATGATGGTACTGTGGTCATGAATGGAAAAGATAGATATACCCCAGAAGAACTATGGGAAAAAAGTGCAAATAGTATTCCTGAACTATAAAATCGCTTAATCTAGCATAGTTTAAAAAGGCACCTAGTCGCTCTTAAATGAGTGTTTAGGTGCCTTTATTTGTTTACATTTGACATTCTTGTAATAAGCGACTATAGTTATGGTGTACCTAAAATAAAAACCAAATAATCTGTTAGGTGAGGCTCCTATATGGAAATACGCTGCTGCCCAAAAACATCGAGAGATGCCAATGGGTCAACTGGAATTGTCGAGAAAGGCTCTTCTTAATGTAGCTGACAGTAATTGTCTAAGCCATATAGTGCTAAAACTCGACGTTGAGATTACTTTTTTGCTGTGCATATAACCTTTGTTTAATTGCGAGCACTTCTCACGCCGAGAAGTGCTTTTTGTCATTTTTGAGAAGCAGTCAAACTTTGATTTAGGTGTTTTATCTTAGTCGGGTAACTAGAGAGGGTGAGGAAAATGGAACGACAATCGCAACAAGAACCAGCTGAACCAGGAAGTAGACGAAAGCGGAGAAAACAGTTAAGTTATTTTCCGAACCGAATAAGTCTAGAATTACTGATGGATGATAATTTATTTTTGAAATAGGTCTAAGTTGTGTTAAATAAATTGAAGAAACAATCTAGTGAAGCTCGATAGAATTGAGCGTAAGCTGAAGTGATTTCAACTTATTTATAGCTGAATTATACTTAGTAAATTATTATTACCTTGTTTCAGTAAGGGATGATTTTACTCTATTTAGTTAGTAAAATGTCTAACTTTTTTCTTCGCATGAAAGTGAGGAAAAGAAAATGATGACTACAAATAAGAAAAATAAAGCAACATTAAAAATTAATCGTCAAGAAGTAAAGGATTCAGAATTAAAAAAATTGGCGGCATTATCTGAGAGAGAATTAATGATGGAGTTTAGAACATCAGCAGAGGGATTAACAACAGCAGATGCTTTAAAACGTTTAGAAGAGCATGGCCCAAACGAAATTGCCGCTCAAAGCCCAATTCCAGCATGGAAACTCTTGCTGCATGCGTTTCAAGATCCATTTGTTTATGTTTTAGCTTTGTTGTTGGTTGTTTCAGCTATAACTGGTGATTATGATGCCGCAATTATTATGGGAATTATGATTTCATGTAGTGTTATTATTAAATTTATCCAAGATTATCGCTCTCAAAAGGCAAGTTTTGAATTGAAAGAAATGATTGAAAATACTTGTGCGATAACACGAGACGGTGTGACAATAGAAATTCCAATGGATGAGGTAGTGCCTGGAGATATTGTCACGTTATCAACGGGAGACATGATTCCCGCTGATGCTGTCTTGATTTGGACGAATGACCTGTTTGTGAACCAGTCATCTTTAACCGGTGAGTCAATGCCGGTTGAAAAGTTCGTAGATGCTGGGATTGATGTCAAAAAAAATCAAACAGCGGATATTACCGCCCTAGATATGTTAGATTTAGTTTTTATGGGAACGGATGTTTTGAGTGGCCAAGGAAAAGCAATTATTTTGCGAACAGGTGAAGGAACTTTTTTTGGTGACATTGCTAAGAGCGCGAGTAGCAAACGTGGAAATACTGCCTTTGATGTGGGGATTACAAAGGTTAGTCGACTTTTATTAAGAATGGTTGCTGTTTTATTCCCTGTTGTCTTGTTATTAAATGGCGTTACTAAAGGAGATTGGAGCCAAGCTTTCTTCTTTGCAATTGCAGTTGCAGTTGGACTAACACCTGAAATGTTACCAATGATTGTGACGAGTAATTTGGCCAAGGGTGCACTAAGATTATCCAAGGAAAAAGTAATTGTAAAAGAGCTGGCATCTATTCAAAATCTTGGCAGTATGGATGTTCTATGCACGGATAAAACAGGAACTATTACAGAAGATCGTGTTGTTTTAGTGAAGCACGTTAACCCACTTGGTGATGAGGATGATGCTGTTTTGAATATGGCTTATCTGAATTCAAAATATCAAACGGGTTGGAAAAATTTGATCGATCATGCGGTGATTAATTACTACGATAAATTTCCTGAGAAACACTTATTTAAAACAATTGAAAAGATTGATGAGATTCCTTTTGATTTTTCACGTCGGCGTTTGACAGTAGCGGTGGAAGTAGATGGTCATCACTTAATGGTTACCAAAGGAGCAGTAGAGGAAATGGAAGATAGTTGTTCCTTTGCTGAAATCAATGGTGAACTAGTTGAGGTAACGGATGAATTGAAGGCTCAAATGCGTCAGGTTAATATCAAAATGAATGAACAGGGGATGCGAGTAATCGCCGTTGCGTATCGTAAGGATGTCCATCAAGAACCTGTTTATACTATTAAAGATGAGACTGACATGATTTTGATTGGGTTTGTTGGCTTCCTAGATCCTGCCAAACAGTCTGCTGTAACGGCAATATCTTCACTTCATGAGCATGGCGTTAATGTCAAAGTTTTGACTGGCGATAATGAAATTGTTGCTCGTAAAGTATGTAAAGATGTTGGAATTGAAGTAGATGATGTTTTAAATGGCAATCAAATTGCAGAGCTGTCTGATGAGGACCTACGAAAGAAAGTAGATGGAATCAATCTATTTGCAAAATTATCTCCGATGCAAAAGTCTCGTATTATTAATCTTCTGCAAGAAAATGGGCATACAGTTGGCTTCATGGGAGACGGCATTAATGATGCGCCAGCTCTTAGAAAAGCAGATGTCGGTATTTCTGTTGATACCGCAGCTGATATTACTAAGGATGCTAGTTCTATTATATTATTAGAAAAAAGCTTGAATGTGTTAGAGCATGGGATTTTAGAAGGTCGTAAAGTTTTTAGTAATATGATGAAGTATATCAAGATTACAATTAGCTCCAATTTTGGGAATGTCTTTTCTGTATTAGTAGCAAGTGCGTTTCTACCATTCTTACCGATGTTATCTATTCAATTGCTCATTCAAAATCTTATTTACGACATTGCTCAATTAACAACACCATGGGATAATGTTGACGAAGAGGACATTATTAAACCCGTTTCTTGGGAAACGACTGGTTTGTTGAAATTCACACTATGTATTGGTCCTGTTAGTAGTATTTTTGATATCGCAACCTTCTTAGTTATGTGGTTTGTTTTTGGAGCCAATACAGTAGCACAACAAGGACTATTTCAAGCAGGGTGGTTCTTGGTTGGGCTGATTAGTCAAACATTAGTGGTGCATATTGTTAGAACGAAAAAATTACCGTTTATCCAAAGTCGCGCTAGTTTACCACTAGTTTTATCGAGTATAGCAGCTATTCTTGGAGGTTTAATTCTGGTGATCAGTCCATTACGAACCGCTTTTGATTTTAGGGCGCTACCTAGTAACTACTGGCCGTGGTTGATTGGGATTATTATTGCGTATGTAATAGCCACTGAGATAGCTAAACGACTTTATATTAAAGTTAATAAAGAATGGCTATAAATTTATAGAAGAATGATAGAGGACGAGATAAAAAAATCTCGTTCTTTTTATAATTGGAGAAAGTACTTTATTTATTAGTGATAAAATAGAGCTTTGGTATTAAAAATAACTGGATTTATTAGACAAAAAAACTAAAAGCGTTAATTGAACAAAATAAGTTTTTCACTAATTTTATGAAAAGAAACAGTGAAAAACTTGTGAAAAGATGAAAAGAGATTACTTTATCTAGCCATATCTTGTTTTACAGAGCCTGTTTATCTTTGTGAAAATAGCTATAGACTTAAAATGGGACAGCATAAATGTTGATAAAACAGGCTAACTTAAATTATAATTGAGATGTACTATAACAGAATAGAGGTAGGACTTATACAGAATGTAACAGAATTTAATTTGAATGAAAATAGAAAAATGAAAGCGGTGATAATATTAGTGAAAAGGTTCACTATATACTACAGAAGTGGGAGCTGTCCTATTTTTAAATTAAAGTGGTTTTTTGAGCCACTTCGCTTGCAATCGTCTGTTTCTCGTGTTAAATTAAGAATGTGATTGCAAGGAATACTAATACAGATTTCTTACACTGTTTGGAAACGAACACTAATAATGCAAAAGAGAGAGGATTGTGTAACAATGGCGACTAAAAAGAATAGCCCAGTTGATTTTGAAGCTTTGTTAGAAAACATCAACGCTGATTTTCCAACTTTACAAGTACTTGATGAGAATGGAAAAGTGACTAACCCAGATTTAATGCCTGATCTATCAGATGAAGAATTGGTAGAATTAATGAGTAATATGGTGTGGGCGCGTGTCTTAGATCAACGCTCTACTGCTTTAAACCGTCAAGGACGTCTTGGTTTCTATGCGCCAACTGCTGGACAAGAAGCAAGCCAATTAGGAAGTCAATTTGCAATGGATAAAGAAGATTATCTATTACCTGGCTACCGCGATGTTCCACAGTTAATTAAACAAGGGTTACCATTGAAGGAAGCTTTCTTATGGTCTCGTGGCCATGCTGCCGGAAATTATTACCCAGAAGAATTAAAAGCTTTACCACCTCAAATTATTATTGGTGCACAATATGTGCAGGCTGCTGGGGTTGCATTAGGACTTAAAAAGCGCAACAAGAAAAATGTTGTCTTTACATATACAGGTGATGGTGGTTCATCACAAGGTGATTTTTATGAAGGAATTAACTTCGCAGGTGCTTATAAAGGAAATGCTGTGTTCTTTATTCAAAATAACGGCTATGCTATTTCAACACCTCGTGAAAAACAAACAGCAGCTAATACGTTAGCTCAAAAAGCGGTTGCAGCAGGTATTCCAGGGATTCAAGTAGATGGTATGGATGCTTTAGCTGTCTATGCTGTTACTAAAAAAGCGAGAGATTGGTCGATTGCGGGAAATGGTCCTGTTCTAATCGAAACATTAACTTACCGTTATGGTCCACATACTCTTTCTGGAGATGATCCAACTCGTTACCGTACAAAAGATATTGAAGATTATTGGGAAAAACGTGATCCTTTAGCACGTCTACGTATCTTCTTGACTGACAAAGGTCTTTGGACTGAAGAAAAAGAAGAAGCTATTATTGAAGCAACTAAAGAAGAAATTAAAAATGCAATTAAAGCTGCAGATGCAGAACCAAAACAAAAAATTTCTGATTTCTTGAAAAATATGTTTGAAGTTTCTCCACAAAGTATTAAAGAGCAAATTGCAATCTACGAAGCGAAGGAGTCGAAATAACAATGGCACAAAAAACAATGATTCAAGCAATTACAGATGCACTTGCAATTGAACTTGAAAAAGACCCTAATGTTTTAGTTTTTGGTGAAGATGTCGGTAATAACGGTGGAGTTTTCCGCGCGACAGAAGGCCTACAAGAAAAATTTGGGGAAGATCGTGTTTTCGATACTCCTTTAGCTGAATCTGGAATTGGAGGTCTAGCTTTTGGTTTAGCACTAGAAAACTACCGTCCTGTTCCTGAAATTCAATTCTTTGGTTTCATTTTTGAAGTAATTGATGAAGTGATTGGTCAAATGGCTCGTACTCGTTTCCGTATGGGTGGCACACGTACAATGCCAATTACTATTCGTGCGCCTTTCGGTGGTGGGGTTCATACACCAGAAATGCATGCTGATAACTTGGAAGGACTGATTGCTCAGTCTCCTGGTATTCGTGTGGTTATCCCAAGTAACCCTTATGATGCTAAAGGGCTATTAATTTCTGCTATTCGTGATAATGATCCTGTGATTTTCTTGGAGCATATGAAATTGTATCGTTCATTCCGTGAGGAAGTGCCAGATGGTGAATACACAGTGCCTTTAGATAAGGCAGCTGTTACTCGCGAAGGGTCTGATATCTCAATTATCACATATGGTGCGATGGTTCGCGAATCAATTAAAGTAGCAGACAAATTGGCGGAAGAAGGTATTTCAGTAGAAATTATCGACTTACGTACAGTTGCGCCACTAGATATTGACACAATCATTGCCTCTGTTGAAAAAACAGGTCGCGTAGTTGTGGTTCAAGAAGCACAAAAACAAGCAGGTGTTGCGGCACAAGTTGTTTCTGAAATTTCAGAACGTTCTGTTATGTCTTTAGAAGCACCTATCGGACGTATCTCTGCCCCTGACACTATCTTCCCATTTGGTCAAGCTGAAAATGCTTGGTTACCAAATGCGAATGATATTGAAGCAAAAGTAAGAGAAATCCACGCGTTTTAAATTTAAGTGGTAAAAAAATAATGTGCGTAAAGGAGTATGCGAAAGCCTACTCCTTTAGCTAAAGATAATTTATGATAAAGTGACTACTGGGATTTAGTAAAATCCAACGAATAGAAGGGAAGACTACCATCATGGCATTTAAATTTAAATTACCGGATATCGGTGAAGGTATTGCAGAAGGCGAAATCGTAAAATGGTTTGTAGCAGTTGGCGATACAATTAATGAAGATGATACATTATTAGAAGTTCAAAATGATAAATCAGTGGAGGAAATTCCATCACCTGTGACAGGTAAAGTGTTAAATATTCTTGTTTCAGAAGGAACAGTTGCGAATGTTGGCGATGTTCTGATTGAAATTGACGCTCCAGGTCATGAATCTGATGAGCCAGCCGCACCTGCTGCTGAAGCGGTATCTGCACCGGCGACTCCTGCTGCGTCAGGTGGCGTTTACCAATTCAAATTGCCAGATATCGGTGAAGGAATTGCTGAGGGAGAAATCGTAAAATGGTTCTTCGCAGCAGGCGATACTGTAAATGAAGATGACACATTATTAGAAGTTCAAAATGATAAATCAGTGGAGGAAATTCCATCACCAGTTACTGGTAAGGTTGTTTCTATCGTTGTACCAGAAGGCACAGTTGCGAATGTTGGCGATGTGCTAATCGAAATCGATGCACCAGGTCATAATACTGCTACAGCTGCAGCACCTGCTGCTAAGCAAGCGCCTGAATCAGCAGCGGCAACTACAGCTCCAACAGCTGTACCTACTGCGGCTAACCCAAGCAAACGAGTTCAAGCGATGCCATCAGTTCGTCAATATGCGCGTGAAAAAGGCGTAGATATTACCTCAGTTGTTGCGACTGGTAAAGGTGGACGTGTGGTTAAAGAAGATATTGATGCTTTTGTATCAGGTGGAAGTGTTGCAGCACCAGCTCCAACTCAAGCAGCAGAAACACCAGCATCTTCTGCACCAGTTGCTAAAGCAACTCCAGCAGCACCAGCTCAGCCTTATGTTGGTCAAGGTGGCGAATTAGAAACTCGTGAAAAACTAACACCAATGCGTAAAGCAATCTCTAAAGCAATGGTTAACAGTAAACACACAGCACCACATGTGACGTTATTTGATGACGTTGAAGTATCTAAAATGTGGGATCACCGTAAGAAGTTTAAAGATGCGGCAGCTGCTAAAGGGACTAAATTAACATTCTTGCCTTATGTTGTTAAAGCATTAGTAGCAACTATGAGAGAATTCCCAATTTTAAATGCGTCAATCGATGATGCAACAGAAGAAATTGTTTACAAAAACTACTATAACATCGGTATTGCAACAGATACGCCAAATGGTTTATATGTGCCAAACATTAAGCAAGCAGATTCAAAAGGTATGTTCCAAATTGCTGATGAAATCGTTGAAAATGCCGGGAAAGCAATGGAAGGTAAACTTGCTGCAGCTGAAATGCGTGATGGTACAGTTACTATTAGTAACATCGGTTCTGCTCGTGGTGGTTGGTTTACTCCAGTCATTAACTATCCAGAAGTAGCAATTTTAGGTGTGGGTACAATTGCTCAACAACCGATTGTTAACGAAGATGGTGAATTAGCAGTAGGCCGTGTGATGAAATTATCATTGAGTTTTGATCACCGTATTGTTGACGGCGCAACAGCTCAAAATGCGATGAACAATATTAAACGTTTATTAGCAGATCCAGAATTATTGTTAATGGAAGGGTAAGGTGAAAAACGAATGGTAGTAGGAGATTTCGCTTTAGAATTAGATACAGTTGTAATTGGTGCTGGCCCTGGTGGTTATGTAGCAGCAATTCGCGCCGCTCAAATGGGACAAAAAGTAGCAATCATCGAACGTGAATATATCGGCGGTGTTTGTCTAAATGTTGGGTGTATTCCATCAAAAGCTTTGATTAGTGCTGGTCATAAATACCAAGAAGCGTTGGATTCAGAAGTATTTGGCGTGACGACTGAAAATGTTAAATTAGATTTTGCTAAAACTCAAGACTGGAAAGACAATGTAGTTGTTAATAAATTAACGACAGGTGTTAAAGGTCTATTAAAGAAAAATAAAGTTGAAGTATTGATGGGAGAAGCTTTCTTTGTTGATGAGCATACATTACGTGTGATTCATGAAGATTCAGCCCAAACGTATGAATTCAATAATGCGATTGTTGCAACTGGTAGCCGTCCAATCGAAATCAAAGGCTTCAAATTTGGTGGCCGTGTGATAGACTCAACTGGTGGCTTAAACTTAACAGAAGTTCCTAAAAAATTGGTTATTGTCGGTGGCGGCGTAATTGGTGCTGAACTTGGTGGAGCGTATGCTAATTTAGGTGCTGAAGTGACCATCCTTGAAGGCTCTCCACAAATTTTACCTACTTTTGAAAAAGATATGGTGAGATTAGTTGACAAGTCATTTAAAGACAAAGGGGTTAAAGTTGTAACTAAAGCAATGGCGAAAGAAGCTATTGATAATGGTGACAGCGTAACGGTTAACTATGAAGTTGATGGAAAGGCCGAGTCAATTGAAGCTGATTACGTTATGGTAACTGTTGGTCGTCGTCCTAATACTGACGAGCTTGGTTTGGAAGTTGCAGGTGTTGAAATGACTGACCGCGGATTAGTTAAGGTTGATAATCAAGGACGGACGAATGTGAAGAGTATCTTCGCAATTGGCGATATTGTTCCTGGCGCAGCTCTTGCTCATAAAGCAAGTTATGAAGCTAAAATTGCTGCTGAAGCAATTGCTGGAAAACCAGTAGCGGTTGATTATCGTGCTATGCCAGCTGTGGCTTTTACAGATCCAGAATTAGCAACTGTTGGTTTAACGCAAGCGGAAGCTAAAGAACAAGGCTTAGATGTTAAAGCGTCTAAATTCTTATTAGGTGGCAATGGTCGTGCTATTTCACTTGATCAAACAGAGGGCTTTATTCGCTTAGTCACAACGAAAGAAGACAATGTGATTGTTGGCGCCCAAGTTGCTGGTGTGAGTGCAAGTGATGTTATTGCTGAATTAGGCCTTGCGATTGAAGCAGGTATGAATGCTGAAGATGTTGCTTTGACGATTCATTCTCATCCTTCATTAGCAGAAGCGGTTATGGATGCAGCAGAGCTAGCTCTTGGCTTACCAATTCACGCATAAAATAACTAATAGAATCCCTTCTTACTGAGGCTGAGCCTAGTAAGAAGGGGTTTTTTTTTGAAAAATGGGAACCAGATTGTCATCAAGCAGTGAGTTAATTTAAAAAGGCGAGTCTAGAAAATGAAATCTAGACTCGCCTTTAGTTTGCAACAGTGATTTAGAGACTTACCCTATGGTTCTTCCCTTGATAACCAAAATAAGTAATAGTCCGAAACTAGCACCGATAGAGGCTGCTTGTATGGCTGATAAAACAGTATACAGACTTCCTAAATGATTTTTCTTGATCATTGTTAGTAAAATAAATCCTAGAACCAAACTAATTGTAGATAAAATAAATAGAAATAGTAACATAATAGCTCTCCTCCTTTAACTACTGCTAATTATACGTAATAGTTTTATTTATTGTGAGAAAAGCTCTTAAACGGTAGCTATTTTAGCCTGAATGGTCAGAATAGTAGTTGTTAGTCCAAAAAAATTACATAGGAGATAACATGGACAGGATAAAATAGCCTATTAATAAAAGAATAAAGATTGCTGGAAGAACAAAATAGTAAGTAGGTCGTTTGTTTTTTAATAATAATCCGATTAGAAGGCTAATAAAAATAATACTTAATAAAATTGAAGTCATATGCGTTCACTCCTAAAACTGATACTGTTATTGTATCACTAAGAATTATTTATTAATTAGGAATAGATCGTCATTTTAAGAAATATTAATTATTGAGTAACCTTTACGATATAAGGAATTAGTTAAGCTCGCACAGTTGATGTTCCTTTTTATTGAAGTTAAGCCAAATGAGTAATTAGCTCTGTTAACATATTGTTGATAGTCTAGGACAGTTACATGGGTTTTAAATTTTGTTCTAGACGAGCCACCATCCATTCTAATCGTTTCGTGCGTCCAGCTTCGGTTTTGGCATCAAGGTAAGCTCTTGTATAGGTCTTCTTAATTGAGAGCGACATTGCGATAAAATTTTCATAAGCTTGTTTATTCACTCTTAAGAGCTCAGCGACTGAGTTGATTTGCTCATCAGTGATAACAGAAAGAGGATTAACTAGGTCCCATTGACCATTTTTCTTTGCTTCTTCAATTTTAAGATTTCCATTATCGGTCATCAGGCCACTGTCCTCTAATTTTTTTACCAGTCGTTTATTTTTTTCTGACCATTTACTATTTTTTCTACGAGCGGAAAAATATTTCATATAGGAATGCTCGTCAATTCGTTTCATTACTCCGTCAATCCATCCGAAACAGAGGGCCTCTTCCAATGCCTCGCTTGCTTTAATGGTGACGATGTGATTATCTTTTCCAAATAATAACCAGACACCGTCACTAATTAGACAATTATCAGTTAGCCAGTTTCTGAAATCATTGCGTGTTTTGAAATACAAAGGGGTTGTCATTTGTCGTCTCCTTTAATACAGAACGATAGTTTAGTATCAATCATGTTATTTTTTTATATATGGACCTCTAATTAACTCAGGAAAATGATTAGCAAGTCTCTCAAAAGCTAAAAGTACTGGTTCAGGGATTTCTACATGGGAAATAAACTGTTTACCTTTCGGTCCGTATCCAGATGAATCATCTCGCAAGCGAGGAATTTCCCCTAGTATTAGCTCGATATAGCGGCTTGTTTCCCACATGCCCCAGATAGTTGGGGTTAATACTAGCTCATCCTTAATGATGGTAAAGAGTGGTTTATAAGGGGCGTAACTTATAATAGTAGTTAAATTGGTAGGCCAAATTTTTTCAAATGTGGCAGTCATACGTCTTTGCATAGAGGCATCTTGCATGATAAGTGTTCTTTGAGGGACATAGTTAGCTGTTTGTAAGGTATTTAAAGCAAATTGAACATTTTCGCCACAATTGGTAGAGGCTGTCTCAACCAAAAATGCGCTTTCAGGAATGTGATAAGTGCTTTGAAGGTAGTCAGCAAACAGCTCAGCTTCAGAAATAGTTTCTTTGAGTCTATCCGATTTTAAAAAGTGTTTAAGATGATCCGTCGTGTGACCAATACCGCCAACTATCATGATTTTTTTGACTAATTTTTTTTGCCAAAGATCCCCCAAACTATCCGCCGCAGCAGGGATTGCACCACCAAAAAAGATAACGAGGTCAAAGTATGGGATACCGGCTTTATGGAGTGTTTTTGTTTCTAGATCAGGTAAGTCCCTTTGAGCTAGAAAGGAACTGAGTAAATTTAGATCAATCATAATGTTTTCTTGTTTGTTCAATTGATAGTCCTCTTTTCTCAAGTCTAAAATGATACTATCTATTATAACTGATTAACTCATGTATGTAACTTTTTTGCTAAAGTTTCAAAATTGTCATGAAAGAAGGTCGTCTTGCTATGCTATAATTGAAACAAATTGACATGCAGGGAGGAAAGAAAATGAAACTGACATTGACAAATGTAATAAAAAAATTT
Organism: Vagococcus sp. WN80Y; assembly: GCF_059621045.1. NCBI lineage: Bacteria > Bacillati > Bacillota > Bacilli > Lactobacillales > Enterococcaceae > Vagococcus > Vagococcus sp. WN80Y. The sequence goes on along the minus strand of NZ_JCAQHY010000007.1, from coordinate 33,404 downwards.
GATAATAAAGCAATTATTGATGATGCTTCATTTAGTTTTGAAAAAGGGAAAATTTACGGATTATTAGGGCGAAATGGAGCAGGGAAAACCACGTTGTTTAATTGTATTTCACGTAATTTACAATTAGAGGGAGGTCAGATTGCTTTTGAAGAAAAGGATCAGATCAATGCTAATTATGATAATACGGATGTGGGATTTGTCTACGCAACCCCTCACTTACCTGGATTCATGACGGGGTATGAATTTGTTAAATTCTTTATTGAAGTTAACAAAGATCGATTGGAAATAATAGAAGATCCCAAAGTCTACCTTGAACGAGCAGGAATCGAAGCAAAGGATCAACATCGTTTATTAAAAGACTATTCACATGGGATGCAAAATAAAGTTCAAATGTTGGTGATGATGTTAGTTAAATCACCTGTTTTACTGCTGGATGAGCCTTTGACGTCATTTGATGTGGTAGCTGCACATGAGATGAAGGAGTTAATTATTTCTCAAAAGGATGATTCCGTGGTAATTTTTTCGACACATATTTTACAGCTTGCTCAAGATCTTTGCGATGAGATTGTCTTATTACATGAAGGAAAATTGACAGGCATACCAAGTGACCGAATTCATGATGCTGACTTTGAAGAAGAAGTAGTTAAGTTATTATCAACCTCCCATACTAAAAAAACTGCGCTAGACAGTATTCTCTTGCAAGAGGGAGGGGAGTAGAGTGAATAACTTACTATTGAAATGGCGGATATATTGGTTATTTAAAAGTGCAGGAATCACGCGAAAGGTCAACGGTTTTTTCTTTTATTTAAGGAAGATTCCTTTAATTGGTCATTATATTTCTGTGGGAATTTATCGTAATTATGAGATTAAAAAAGTTTTATTTGTTCTAGGGACAATTGTAGATGTTGTGATGAAGTTCACCATGAAATTTTTATGGTTTGGAATTGATTTAGGAATTATCTTTTTCCTAATAAATGTTAATTTAATACCTGAAGGTGCGCTTTTTGAGCCAGCGCTTGTTTTATGGCTGTTGACTGTGCCGCTTTTTGTCGGTGTACTAGATGGTTTTGGACAACGGTTGAGTCAACAGGATGCAGAGTTTATTGCTAACTTTCAAGTTTCTAATAAACTATTCGTACATTCACGAATGTTAGCTGAAACGATTCATGACGCTCTTTCCTATCTACCTGTCATGTTCATTGTTGGTTTTGTTGTTGAGAAACCATTACTTGTGCCTGCGGTGACACTATTTAGTTATCTTGGAAGCCTGTTTCTTTTTTATTATCTAGGACGCTTGATTAGCCGTCTACCCCAAAAAATTAGAGTGTTAATTAATTGGTTAACGTATGTACTGGTTGCAATATTAATTGTCTTAGTCTCTTGGCAAGGAGACTTAGTTCAGTTATTTAATGCGATCTATAGTTTCCTAGGTATGTTAGTTATGTTAATTTTTATGGTAGTTAGTAGCTGGTTATTAATGACGTATAAAGAAGAAGAACGCTATAATTATTGGTTGATTGAACGGTCTGTTGGTCAATTGGAAAAATTAAATGCCGCTAAGAAGAGTAATAATGCTTACTTGGGTGAAGGGTTAAAGATGCAAAAAGACTTGAAATTGGTTGAAGGTGAGCAAACTCATTTGCAGGGAAATCAATATTTAAACAGCTTGCTCTTTAGTCGCTATAAGCCGACATTAACGCGTCAATTAAAATGGCGCTTATTGGGTATCGCAGGTGTAGGTTTAGTAGGTGTTGTCGTGGGTCTTTTTACTGATTTGCCGAAACCTTCTGAAAAAGAAGTTGTTGGTTTTTTACCTATCTTGTTTTTTGTGATGTACCTCTTAACTTTCGGTAAAAAAGTCGTTCAAATGGTCTTTATTAATTGTGATTCGTCCATGTTATTCTATCCATTTTACCGTGAACCAAAAACAATTCTACAAGGCTTTTACTATCGTTTCTGGAAAACATTTTATTATAATGGCATTGTTTCATTAGCTCTTTTTTTTATGATGATCATGATTAATGCTGCCAATAATTTCTTTTTAAGCATGAGCTTTTTTGCTGTTTTAGGTTTTTTATTGATTAGTCTATCATTTTTATTTTCATTTCATGAGTTGTTTGTGTATTACATTTTACAGCCGTTTTCCAGTGATATGGAAGTTGTAAATCCTGCTTATAAGATTGTTGCAGGAGTCCTTTACGGAATTGCTTATGCTAACCTGCAAATTCATTCAACAGGTGTTCTTTATGTGGTTACTGTGTCGATATTAAGCCTAATTTATGTTGCAATCGGTATCGTTATTGTTTGGCGAATTGCACCCAAAACTTTTCGCTTTAAAGGATGATAATTGAGTTAAATTATGGTTATGTGTTTTTCACAGAATATTCAAATGACAAATCACCTCTTTTAGTTTAGAATAGAGAGAGACAACTTGTGACTGAAGAGGTGAGAGAGATTTCAGATGAGATTCATAGACGTAAGCGTAAAAGACGGCGAACTAGTGAGCGCCGAAATGAGATTAGTGACTCGTCATTAGGAGGGGACTCTTCTCATAAAAAACGTAAACGTCAATCTAATTCCAGTGGTCATCGTAAGCGAAAAGTACGTAAGTCAACGAAGCAATCAGAGGTAATTGATAATTCATTTATAGTAGATGATAGTGTGCAAGAGAGAATACCTCTTGTCGAGCATGAGACTAGGCAGTCTCTGAGAAGTCGTCAGACTGAAGAATATAGTGATAGGTTGAGAGATCGACCATATAAGGTGAAACGTAAAAATTCATTTATTGATGGATTGATTGGTGTTTTATTAATAATCGTGTTTATAGTTATGGTTGTTTTTTATGTGAAGGTCGATCGCGCTGAGGTGATAAGTGCCTCAATGGAGCCAACCTTGATGACTAATGAAAAAGTAATCATTATTAATGGGCATTCCCCAGATAGATTTCAGATGGTTGTTTTTTATCCACCAGATGGGACGAAAGACAAATATGTTAAACGAGTCATTGGGTTGCCAGGTGATACGATTGAATATCGTGATGATGTGCTTTATGTTAACGGCGATATGTATGATGAGCCTTACTTGGATAAAAATCGTGATTCGTTTAAAGCAAAAAATCAAGCTGAAAGTGATTTTTATACAAAGGATTTAGTGTTAGAAAATATACCAGGCGTTTCCGCTGGCACAACCAAAATACCTAAAGATATGTATTTAGTTTTAGGTGATAATCGCCAAAATTCTCAAGATAGCCGCTTTATAGGACTTATACCTAAAGATAATTTGGTTGGAGTCGTTTGGAAAAAAGCACAGGAGCCTAAAAAAATTAAGCTTAAGAAGTAGTAAATAGCAGTATTTTTTTATTATAAAAGTTCATTTTTCATAATTTAAAAAAGTTGTTGAATTAACAAATAAAAAGACAGGAGCTGAATTCCCGTCTTTTTATTTTGGAAGATATGTACTTATCATTTTTTATAAATAGTGTAGGGAAAATGAAAAAAAAGCATCGTTTTGAAATTGAAACTATGCTATACTTTTTTTGTAGGAGGAATGACAATAATGAATATTAGTAGACAGCAAGAATTTGTAGAAGCTTTCCATTATGATATGAATACGGCTGAAAGTAAGGCAGAAACAGAAATACGAGTAGAAGTGAAGCCTTTTGATATGAGTGATCAGCCCGAATTTCCAAGTGATGAGAGCTCAGTTTTAGGCTTACGTGTAATTTTTACAATTGTGTTTGAGGAGTTTGTTTTGTCTGGAGCAGTTCGCCAATTAGTTACAATTAGTGATCGTAAAGTTGAAAATCCAGATCAGTTGGAACAAAGTGAATTGGATGAATTGATGCGTCCTTTATTTTCAATGATTGAGCGTTTGACTTTTGAAGTGACTGAGATTGCTTTAGACCGACCTGGTATGCAATTAAACTTTACAAATGAACCAGAACAAGCAGCAGAATAATCTAATAATTAATAAAACAGACTATTGGAAATTGTATCTAATGGTCTTTTTTTTATAGATTTACAGACAAATTATTAGCATAGTATAATGGGAATAATATCAATTAATGAGATAAGGAGGAGCCTTTGTGAAAAAATCAGTGTATGCCATAGGAGATATCCATGGAGATTATCAAACATTTGTTGAGTTATTAAAAGAGTATGATGCTACCGCACATCAATTAGTATTGATTGGTGATTTAGCAGATCGCGGGCCAGATAGTAAGAAGTGTTTAATGCTCGGCAAGCATCTAGTAGAGGAGGAGGGAGCGGTTTATTTAAGAGGAAATCACGAGGAGATATTGCTTAATTTTTTAAAAGAACCAGAAGAACGTTATGATAACTACATTCTTAATGGCGGTAGTACGACTCTAAACAGTTTGATTCACTCAGGAGCAACTGAAGAATACTCCCCTCTTGAAATGAGTATTTTAATTCAAAGCTATCATGAGGAGTTAATTAGTTTTCTAGAAACACTGCCCCTGTATTATGAGTGGCATAACTACCTGTTTGTTCATGCTGGGATTGATTTGTCAAAGGAGGACTGGCATCAGACGAGTGCGCGAGATTTTGTTTGGATAAGAGAAGACTTTCATCGAGGCAAGAATACGTCAGGGAAAATTATTGTCTTTGGTCATACGATTACTCCGTTTTTACATGGTGACAATCAAACTACTGATCTCTGGCTATCTGATAGTAAAATTGGAATTGACGGTGGTGGGGTTTATGGTGGTTCAATTCATGGTGTCATTTTTAATCAAAAAGGTATTGTTCAAGATATTGAAATTCAAAATATGAATGGTCCTTGGCAACCTGATTTTTGAGCTAAGTGAGCAGAATGATCAAAAAGTGGGGGTATTTATCATTATTGGGGGATAAAATCCCATTTGCGAGAGATTATTTTAGCTACTTAATGGAAATTGTGGGTGAAAGTGTGCTAAAATAGGACAGTATGATTAAACGAGGGAGTCAATGTTAATGGATGAAGGATTAAATAAACAGATTTTAGATTTATTACAAGCAGAGCTTAAAGAATTTAGTCCGAAGCAGATTCGAACTGTTCTGTCACTTTTAAGTGAAGGGAATACAGTTCCTTTTATTGCTCGTTACCGAAAAGAAATGACGGGTAGTTTAGATGAGGTACAAATCCGTGAAATAGATGAGCGCTATACTTACTTACTTAATCTAGAAAAACGTAAAGAAGAGGTTTTACGTTTAATAGGCGAACAAGATAAATTGACACCAGAGCTTTCGTCGGCAATTCAATCGGCAAGTAAAATGCAGCAAGTAGAAGATTTATATCGTCCTTACAAGCAAAAACGTCGGACGAAAGCGACTATTGCTAAGGAAAGAGGACTTGAGCCTTTTGCGATGTGGTTGTTGACGTTTCCGATGAATGGGGAAATTCAAAATGAGGCAGCTAACTATCTAAATGAAGAGCAAGAGTTAATGATTGTTGAAGATGTTTTAGCAGGAGCTCATGAAATTATTGCTGAGATGGTAGGGGATGAGCCTAAATATCGTACTTGGATTCGTGAGTTTACTCAAAAAAATGGTCAGCTTGTTAGCACTGTTAAAGATAAAGAAAAAGATGAGAAATCAGTATTTGAAATGTATTATGATTATGCTGAACCAGTTAGTAGAATTGTCTCTCATCGTGTTTTGGCGACTAATCGTGGCGAAAAAGAAGACATTTTAAAAGTAGCAATAGTGGTTGAAGAAGATAAGATACTGACTTATTTAGATCGGCAAATTGTTGGGAATAATCAGGGATCGATTACAAGTCAGATTGTTATTGAAGCTTATAAAGATAGCTATAAACGATTCATTGGCCCGGCAATTGAGCGGGAAATTCGCAATGAATTGACTGAGAAAGCAGATGAACAAGCTATTTCCATTTTCGGTGAGAACTTACGTAATCTATTATTACAATCGCCGTTAAAGGGAAAGGTCGTTTTGGGATTTGATCCAGCGTACCGCACAGGCTGTAAGTTAGCGATTGTTGATGAGACTGGAAAAGTCTTAGGTATTCAAGTGATTTATCCTCACAAGCCAGCCAATGAGGCCAAGCGTAAACAAGCCGCTATTGATTTCAATCATTTGATTGAAACGTATCAAGTCGAGATGGTGGCGATTGGAAATGGAACTGCTAGTCGAGAATCAGAGCTTTTCGTGTCTGAACAACTTCGTCAGATTAAGCGAGAGGTTTATTATGTGATTGTTAATGAAGCTGGAGCATCTGTTTATTCAGCCAGTGATATTGCGCGTCAAGAATTTCCTCATTTGCAGGTAGAGGAGCGAAGTGCTGTCAGTATTGCTCGTCGTTTACAAGATCCCTTAGCGGAGCTTGTTAAGATTGATCCAAAAGCAGTTGGAGTTGGTCAATATCAACATGATGTATCTCAGAAACATTTAGCTGAACAATTAGATTTTGTGGTTGAAACGGCGGTTAACCAAGTGGGTGTGACAGTTAATACTGCGAGTCCAGCTTTACTGCAGCATGTTTCTGGTTTAAATAAAACAACCGCTCAAAATATTGTCAGTTATCGCGAAGAGAACGGTGCATTCACTAGTCGACCGCAACTAAAAAAGGTGCCTCGTTTGGGACCTAAAGCGTATGAGCAGGCAATTGGTTTCTTGCGAATTCCTGAAAGTAAAAATATTTTGGATAATACAGGTATTCACCCAGAGAGCTATGGAGTAGCAAAAACAGTTTTAGCAGAGGCTAAGGTTGGGGCGAAGGAACTAGGAACAGCTGATGCCAAGGTAGCGTTAGAACATCTTAATACGAATCAAGCTGCGGCTCAATTAGAGGTTGGGAAAGAAACGTTGACGGATATTATTGCTGGATTGATTCAACCGGGACGCGATTTGCGTGATGAAATGCCGGCTCCACTGCTGAGACAAGATGTGTTAAGCATGGAGGATTTAAAACCAGGAATGGAGCTTCAAGGGACGGTTCGCAACGTAGTTGATTTTGGAGCTTTTGTGGATATTGGAGTGAAGCAAGATGGGATGGTTCACATTTCAAAGTTAAGTAATAAATTTGTTAAACATCCGACAGACGTTGTAGCAGTTGGAGATGTTGTCACAGTTTGGGTTGACGAGGTTGACCTTCGCAAAGGGCGAATTGCTTTAAATATGTTGGGACCAGCCAAAGAGAAAGGATAGAAGGGTATTGATGGTTTTCAGTCATGCACTGTACGAGGAGTTCGATTATCTTGAAGAGATAGATGATATCGAAGAATTAACTGATGACCGTTTGCAAGAATTGGTGGAGTTAATCTCCACCAATGAATTCGATCGACCATTTAAGCATCGTGCTTTTTTAAATAGTCGGTTGCGAACAACGGGTGGAAGGTATCATTTAAATACCCATAATTTGGATTTTAATCCAAGAGTTTACGAACGATATGGCATGGAAGAATTGATTAATGTAATTAAGCATGAATTATGTCATTATCACCTTCATCTTGAAGGGCGGGGCTTTCAGCATCGGGATGCGGATTTTAAAAATTTATTGAAAAAAACTGGTGGAAGTCGATTTGTTAAACCATTAGAAGAACAGAAGCCAGAAAATTATCACCAATACGAATGTTGTAAATGTCATAATTTGATTTTACGCAAACGTCGAATTAACATACGTAAATATAGTTGCCGCTGTGGTGGTCAATTAAAACATTTATAAGGATGCAAGTTAGGTAGTTTAAGAGTGGCTTGCATTCATAATGAGTTAATGGTTATTGCAATTTGAAGCCTCTTAGACCTGTTTAGGGTCTTTTTTTGTTTGATAAAAGGGACTGCTAATCTAGTTAAATCGCTTGCATGCCATCTGACTTCGTGCTATTGTGAAGGTAATTGAATAGTTCAACCACTAGGGGGGCGAGGCTGAAAGTAATCTACGACTATCAGCGAGCTGAGATAGGTAATTACCTGACCCTTAGACCTGATCTGGTTAATACCAGCGGAGGAAATGTGGCAGCTAACTAACTGTTTTTTAGCTATATAAATAGTAGCGATATAGTTAGTTATTTAGGTACAATAGACCCTAAGATGCCCACTTTCTGAATACGAGAAAGTGGTTTTTTGGGTTCTTTATGCGGACATTTTTCAAGGGGGACTAGTCAAAATAATCCATAAAGGAAGAGATTTGATGAACGAATTTGATTTATTGACTAGAATGAGAAGGCAAAGCCCTTTGGTTCATAATATGACGAACCAGGTTGTTGCTAATCATGTTGCAAATGGCTTATTGGCAATAGGAGCTGCGCCGATAATGGCCTATGCTAAGGAAGAGGTGGCTGTTATTGCACCGCAGGCTAGTTGTTTGGTTTTAAATATTGGTACAATAACGACGCCTGTTTTAGAAGCGATGCTGATAGCTGGTCGTGCGGCCAATGAACACGGTATACCAATTGTATTGGATCCAGTGGGAATTGGTGCAAGTCCATACCGTGGTGAAGTCGTAACAAAATTGTTGGCAGAGTTGTCGATTACGTTAATTCGTGGAAATGCTGGTGAAATTGCGCAATTGGCTGAAGTTCCATGGAAAGCTCGTGGTGTTGATAGTGGTACTGGTGATTATTCAATAGCTAAAATGGCGGAAAAGGTGGCACTGGTCAATGAGTGTGTAGTTGCTGTTAGTGGAGAAACAGATTGGGTCAGTGATAGTAAGCGGTTAGTCAGTATCTCGAATGGCGACTCGCTTATGACTCGTGTTACTGGGATGGGCTGTTTGCTGAGTGCGGTTTGTGGCGCCTTCATCGGTAGTCATCAGGATGCTTTTGAAGGAACAGTCGCAGCTCATATCGTTTATGGGATTGCGGGGGAAAAAGCGGCCAATAACACACAATTACCTGGAAGTTTTAACGAGAATTTCATTAATCAATTGGATTTGTTAAGTGAAAAGGATCAAATTCTAATCAAAGCAAGCTGGGAGGAAATGGAATCATGACAATAGCTCAAGCATGTACAATTGCTGGCTCTGATAGTGGTGGTGGTGCAGGAATTCAAGCGGATATTAAAACATTTCAAGAACGACAGGTCTTTGGGACGTCGGTAATTGTTGCAATAACAGTTCAAAATACTTTAGGTGTGACAGGTGTCTATCCTACCCCCATAAAGGCTGTTAAAGAACAGCTTCATGCAGTATTTTCCGATTTTGATTTGAGAGCAGTCAAAACTGGCATGCTAGTTGATGAGACTTACATGAAAGCTGTGTCTGAGTTTTTATTGGATTATCCAAAGGTTCTTCTGGTAGTTGATCCGGTGATGATTGCAAAAGGAGGTGCGTCACTTATGGCAGAACAAGCAATGACAATGATGAAAGAGTCTTTAGTTCCATTGGCGACGTTAATTACCCCCAATTTGCCTGAAGCGGAAGAATTAGTTCAGTATTCAATTGAAACAGAAGTAGATATGATAAAAGTGGCTCGTGATATCCAGACGATGGGAAGTAAAAACGTGTTAATTAAAGGGGGACATGCACAACTGAATCTTGCTGAGGCCCGTGACTATTTATTGTTGGCAGACGGGAGTGGCCACTGGTTAAGTGGCCCAAGATATGAGACGAAAAACACTCATGGGACTGGCTGTACCTATTCAGCCTGTATTACAGCGGAGCTAGCTAAAGGAAAATCAGTTCTTGAAGCGGTCGAAGTTGGTAAAGCGTTTATAGATGCGGCGATAAGCGATGATTTGGAACTTGGTCATGGACAAGGGCCAACTAATCATTGGGCATATGGTCGGAGGGAGAGGGAAAATGAAGCAAACAATTAACTGGCAGCGTGCTTTAAAGGTTTATTTTATTGCGGGAACACAGGATGTGGCAGATGGAAAGTTCCTCCCTTTGTTAGAATCTGCAATTGAAAGTGGCATTACGTGTTTTCAATTGAGAGAAAAGGGTCAAGGATCTTTGAAAGACCCAATGGCGGTCAAAAAATTAGCCAAAGTGTGTCAACGACTCTGTAAGCAGGGGGATATCCCGTTTGTTATTAATGACGATGTCGCTCTGGGAATTGATCTTGGGGTAGATGCTGTTCATGTGGGACAGTCAGACAAGCCAATTAGTCAAACACTTGCAGAGGTTAAGCCTTATGGAATTGATGTCGGCCTGTCGATCAATACTTTAGCACAATTTGAGGCGGCCTGTAAGCTCCCAACTCTTGACTATGTTGGAGTTGGCCCAGTTTTTAAAACACAATCGAAAGCGGATGCTCAACCAGTTGTCGGCCTTTCTTTATTAGAAACTGCAGTACAATTAAATCCGTCACTACCTAAAGTGGCAATTGGTGGGATTGGGTTGGCTAATGTTGGACAGGTTAGAGAAACAGGAGTAGATGGAGTGGCGGTTATTTCAGCTATTACTGATAGCCAATCAATGGCACAAACAATTCAACTACTTGGAGGGCAAAAATGAAGAGAGAAATTGTATTAGTGACGGGATCAAGTCGAGGCTTAGGACGGGCAATCGCGTTAGAATTTGGAAGGCAAGGCTATTTTATTGTGGTTAACTACGTTAAAAATCGTGAGCTGGCCGAAAAGGTTGTTGCAGAAATTGGTCAGGAACATGCGGTGGCAATACAAGCAGATGTGCGTGATTTAGTTGAAGTTAACCAAATGGTGGCACAGGTTAAAGAACGTTTTGGCACAATCACAGTGTTAGTGAACAATGCCTTAGTTGATTTTCAATTTAATCCGTTAACCCAGAAGGCATTATCAGATATTAGTTGGGAAGACTACGAAAATCAATTTGCTGGTGCGATGAAGGGAACGCTTAACACTGTTCAGAGTGTCATGCCAGATATGATTGAGAAACATTTTGGTCGAATCATCCAGATAGGAACTAACTTGTTTCAAAATCCAGTAGTTCCTTATCATGAATATACGACGTCGAAAGCGGGCTTATTAGGTATGACGCGGAATATGGCAAAAGAGCTAGGCAGTCACCAAATTACGGTCAATATGGTATCAGGTGGTTTGCTACAAACAACAGATGCATCGGCAGTGACAACTAAAGAAGTATTTCAGTTAATAGCTGAAAGTTCTGCTATGAAGAAAGTGACTACACCAGAAGAAGTAGCAAAGGTAGTAGCCTTCCTTGGATCAGTGGGTGCAAGTGGGATTACAGGACAAAATATAGTGGTTGATAGTGGCTTGACTTGGAATTAAATGACTGATAATGAAAAGGACAGCGATTAGTTTGTAGCTAACCGTTGTCCTTTTTATATCTTGCTTTTAATTATAAGTTAACTTATAATAAGTTTATATATTATTAAAGGAGTGTTAAAAATGGAGTTATCTTTTCAGTTGAAAATGAATGCTACAAGTAGTCAAGTGTGGGAGTATTATGAAAATCTAGATAAATGGTTTTTGTGGGAAAAGGACTTAACAGCTATTTCTCTTGAAGGTGAGTTTATTGCAGGGACAAAGGGGGCAATGGTATTAGAAGGAATGCCAGAGATGGCAATTGAGCTGGATTTGGTTATAAAAAATCAGGTGTTCAGAGACATTACATTGACGCCAGTAGGCTCAATTGCTTTTACTCATACGATTGAAGAAGTTGAGACAGGCGTCTTGGTTAAACATTCAGTAAAGATTGATACTGACAATAAAGAAGTATTACCAATGTTGATTAGCATTTTTAAAGATGTACCTGAAACAATGTTTTTATTGAAGGAAGTAGTGGAAGCCAATGGAATTTAAATCAAGAAATAAACAAAATTCTGATGAGGCTATTGGATTGCAGTTTATTAAAGTCTATAATTTATGGCATAACCAGATTAAAATTACTTTACAACAAGTTGACCTGACTCATCCTCAATTTATCGTTCTGACTTCTCTAGGTTATTTGCAACAAACTAAACAGGAAATTACTCAGGTAATGGTGTCAAAAATCTCTGAAATGGATGTTATGACAGTTTCACAGGTTTTACGAATATTAGAAAAAAAAGAGTTGATTTTGCGACAGGCTCATTCAACAGATACGCGGGCTAAGGCTTTGTCGTTAACTGAAAAAGGAATCTTGGTTATGAATCAGGCGTTACCATTGGTTGAGGGAGTGGATCAAGAGATTTTTGGTGTTCTAGGCGAACGACAAGGGACATTTACTAATTATTTAAAAGAATTAATTAAGAAGCACGAAGAGAGGAAGTGACGATTCTGGCTAATTATTGGGTAGGAGTAGTTTCCAAAAATCATGTGGAAATAGGTGTTAGAGGTGGTTTTTGTCAGCTAAATCATGGAAAAAAAGCACCTTTGACACGAATGCAGGCTGGTGATTGGCTTGTTTATTATAGTCCAAAATTGAGTTTAAATGGTACTGAACCTTATCAAAAATTTACCGCCCTTGGTCAAGTTCAAGTGGGGGAAGCTTATCAAGTGGAGATGGCACCCGATTTTACGCCATATCGCAAGAATGTCTCTTACTATCAGCTTGAAAAAGAGCTTCCATTGCAAGCTCTGAGTGATTTTCCCGAATGGCAAGAAAAGCGATCTCAATTACGATTTGGGCATTTTGCTATTTCAGAAGAATTATTTAGAGTAATTGCCTCAGGAGTGGGAGTCAAAAAGAATCATTATGTCAATACTGAACCATAAGTAAAAATGAGGGCGGAGTTTAGTTCCGCCCTCTATTCGTTTCATGATAAATACAATGCTTGGAGTAAAATGAGTTTTTTTTCCAAGGCGTTGTTTTCCTAACTGTTTATTTTTGTGAAACGATGAGGTGTAGTTCCGGTATGCTTTTTAAATACTTGGCTAAAGTATTCGGGGTTATTGCCAAACCCAACGAGTTTAGCAACTTCATATACTCGATATTCTTCCCCTAACAAGTTCTTCGCTTTTTCCATTCGAAATTCTACAAGTTGCTGATTAAATTTTTTAGAGGTTTGTTTATAATAAGCTTTTCCAAGATATTCTGGGTTTAGAAATAAGAGATTTTTTGAGATCCATCTAAGAGATAGCTCTTCGTTACTAAAATGTTCTTCAATAATTCGATTGAGACTTGCAATAATATTACCATCAGTTGAACAGTTGACTTCCTTTACAAGAGTAAAAATTGAGGTAACTAAGTATTCTAACTCTTCAACGGAGCTTGATAATACAACTTTTATGGATAGTTCACTGGCTAATTTATCTGTGTGAATCTTATAAGTGGCAATTAATTTTGTGATTAAATCATTGCATTCAATTTGTAATAATTTGACAGGATAGAGTAGTTTTTGACAAGTCTTGAAGAATGAGCGAATTTCTTGAGCTGCTTTAGTGAGTTCTCCTGCATTGATTGAGGAAAAAATAGCTTGACGAAAGTCTAAATACAAGTGATTGTCTTTTTGTGCACGGCTAGCTTTGCTAAGCTGGTAACTAGTTAAGACGGTGATAATGGACATATAAAACTCTTTTTCAAAGGCTTTTAGGCCAGTTCGGAAATCATCATAAATTTCTGCCAGACAGATAAAATCTGAATGAAAAATGCTGCATCGTGGTAGTGTCTCTTCTGGCAGGTTATTAATTAGCTCTTGTGCAGTAAAAGCCTCAGAGAAAATCACATAGTAAGCAGCTTTTTTGATCGAGCCTGATAAATATGTTGCTGGACTGAGGTATTGGTTAAACCACTTAGATAAGAGATGATAGTATTTTGAATCAAACATTACCAAGTAGAAATCAGGCACTTCTAGCGTAGGTAATGTTGTTTTATCTAGGATGGTCGATTCAATCAGTTGTTGTAGCTTAAGTTGCTGCATCTGTTGTGTTTCAGCAACCAGCTCGAGGCTGTCTATAAGAGATCGCCTTAATTCATCTGGTTGACACGGCTTTTGAATGAAATATCTTACGCCTAGTTCCATAGATTCCTTAGCGTATTCAAACGTTCCAAACCCTGTTAGCACGATAATTTGTGTTTTAGGATTTTTTTGTCTAATTTGTCTAATTAATTCAATACCATTTAGAACAGGCATATTAATATCAGTAATGATAATATCTAGGTGTTTCTGTTGACTGATTACCAAGGCTTCTGTCGCAGAGTAGCTGGTTGCCACAACCTCTAAATCAAGTTTAAAACTATTAATCATCGCTGTAATCCCATTGGCAATAATCGGTTCATCATCAACGACTAAAATGTTTTTCATATGTCTGACTCCTCCTATCAGTAATTGGAATGGTTAACTTAACTTCAGTCAAATTGTAGGCGCTTGAGCTGATAGTTAAGTCACTTTTGGGACCGAATTTGACTTTTAAGCGAGCCGCAATATTTTTTAATCCGATTCCGTGATTAGCCTCAATATCTAAAATAGGCATTGAAAAACCTGGGCCATTATCCGAGACACTTATACTTAACACATCTTCTTTTTCAATCACTTTAAGTTGGATTAAACAAGGCGTTGTCATTTTTTCTACTGCATATTTGAAAGAATTTTCAATCAAAGGTTGAATGATTAGTTTAGGAATTTCTCGACTTAAATCATCAACTAAAATAACAGGAATAAAGGTAAATCTATTTTGGAATCGTATGGATTGGATGGCGATATAAGCATCAATAAGCTCTAGCTCCTCTTCGATAGTCGTAGTGGTAGAAGAGTTGTCAATTTTTTTCTTAAAAAGAAATGCTAAGGAGGTCACCATCTGAGATATTTCGACTTCTTCTTTACTAAGAGCAAGCCAGTTAATTGAATCTAACGTATTATATAAAAAATGCGGGTCAAGTTGAGCTTGAAGAGCTTTGAATTCTATTTCTTGTGCTAATATTTTGGCTTGATAATTTTGTGAAATTAACTGATCTATCTCTTCAATCATTGTTTGGTAGCTTTGATATAGAACACCAATTTCGTCAGAATTATCTGGAACAGAAGCGATTTTTTTCAATTGATTGAAATCTTTATTTTGTTGAAAGTTTGTCATATTAGCTGCTAGCTGATTAATCGGCGCAATCAATGAGCTGATATAGTGATTGATGAGAGCCATTATTGCGACGAATAGAATTGAGGTTGTCAAAATAATGATCAACTCAATATGGGTGACTCGCTTGATCACCTCTTTATTTGGTTGCAAAGAATAGAAAGTGAAGGCACGATCAGTAGATTGATTTTCGACAATAAAATAGTTTTCGCCATTAAATCGTGTAATTCGGTAATTGTTAGTTGGTGAGTTGGGTTGGTTAATTAGCTTGAGATAGTTGCCAAAGGCCTTCGTTGATAGTTTGGAATTAGTGTAGTAATTATCTTGGTAGTGTAAGATAAATAATTCACTTGAAGTTGGAGCTTTTCGTTCATTAAGTGTCCGCTCTATGAATGAAGTATCAACGGTTAAGATAATCGTTCCCAAGTAATTGAGAGCCAGTCGCTTAGTGTTAAAGATCTTCCTTGCGTAGATAGCTCGACTAAAGTTTTCAGAAAAAAACCATTGACCTTTACTAGGCTCATCGGGTAAGGCATTGATCAATTCATCAGTAGATAGATCGTCGATTAAATGATTGGAGTCTGCCATAAAGTTGACTTGATTTTCTAGATTAGTGTTGAGTAAAAAAACACTGCGAATATCATTTTCGTCTAATACTAATGCATTGATAGTTAATTGAAGCTCCTGTTTCAATCTAATTTTTTCACTGTGATTATTATCAGGATTATTTGTTTGTTGTAGACTGGTTTGTAAGGAATCATTGCCGATTAATTTGTACGAAAATGTTTCAATCGCTTCAAAATGTTCATAGAGATTGGCACTTGCAAAGGTAATTTTTTCTTGGTTACTTTCATATATTTGCCTGGAATAGATGACCCAAAAAATAATATTAATCACTAATAAAACAATTAAAGAAATACCTCCAATAAAAAAGACAGCTAACTTAATTTTTTTGCTAAATGAGAGCGTGTGAGTCTGTTTCGCTAATCGAGTCACTGTTATCCCTCATTTACTAGAGATGGAAATTTTTTTCGAACGGTTTTAATCGTTTCTTGATAAATGGCGAACCCAACGAGAAAAGGTAGCGAGGCTCCAAATAGTAGTGGTAAAGCCGATTTTAGTGTCAAAACTAATAAGCAGCCGAAAAAACTTAAAATTAAAGCAGTACTCTTTCCTGGAAAGCGGAAGGTCAGAAATAAGGCTAATTTGATAATTGACATTAAAGAATAGGACGGAAATTTGATTAAATTGAATAAACTAAAGAGATAGATCAAAACAAGAACAGTTGCTAAACTTAGATAGATTGCTCTAATTACTAAATTAGCTGGTAGATAGACGACACAAATTCGATAATTAATCAAAATGAGACCACTTAAAAGAGAAAAAAGTAGTTGCAGATGATTGCTTCTTTTGAAGTTATGACGATAATCATAGAAGAATTCTTTAAAAGTTGTCGGTTCCTTGGTGTTAAGGTAACGTTGACTTGCATTCAATACTGCACAAGTTGCAGGGGCGATTCCAACTATTATTAGTCCACATAATGTAAAGAATAGCCAGAGCAAATTGAGGGATACAATAAAGCTAATAAGTGAAAAAAGTGACATTAAGCCGTTTTTTATAGTAGTCATGATGAAACTCTCCTTCAATAGTGATTGTAAGCGATTGTAAAATTAGAATAACACATAAAAAATCGATTTACCAACGGGCAATTTGTTTAATTTTATTCAAAATTACTAATATTTCTAAAGAAAATAGCGTTATAAACTTTGATTTGATCGCATTTGTATAGAATATAAAAAAAGCAAAGAATAAAATTATCAAAATAAGATATCCGAAATTTGAATGTTTTTATCTGTTTTTTACATTCCAGAATAGGTAGAGATGACATAGAATAAAGTTGTAAGCGATAACAGTTAAAAGGAGAATAAAGGCATATGAAAAAATTAGGTAAGTTATTAATCACCACATTATTATTAACAAGTATCTTAACAGCATGTGGCACCAAGAAAGAAGACAGTACAGAATCGAAAGATGGTAAAAAGAAAGTGTCGTTTGTTTGGTGGGGAGCAGAGGTTAGACATGAAAAATATATCAAAGCGATTGAGTTATTTGAAGAGGAGAATCCAGATATTGACATAGAATTTGAATATTCAGCTTGGGACGATTATTGGAAAAAGCTAGCGACTAAATCGGCTGCTGGAGAGCTCCCTGATGTGATGCAAATGGATGCAGCTTATGTTGCCCAATACGGTGTTAAAAATCAATTAGCCGATTTGGCAGATTTTGTAAAAAAGGATGGTGGCATTGGGATTGAAGACATCGATGAAAGCTTAATTGATACCGCTCGTTTAAATGATAAACTGTTTGCGATTGCCCCGAGTATGAACGCTATGTCTGTGATTGTTAATCAAGAATTACTAGATAAGGCGGGGGTTAAATTTGATTATAGCAACTGGGGGTTCGCCGACTTAGCCAAAGGTGTAAGTGATGTTCACAGCAAAACTGCTAGTTACGGATGGATTGATGTCTCAGACAACTCTGTTTTGTTGCAATATTACTTAAGAACTAAAGGGGAAGAACTTTACGAGTATGGTAAAGATGACAAGCCAAAATTGGCCTTTTCAAAAGAAAACTTTGTTGATTTTATGACAACTATTCAAAAATTAGCTAAAGAAGGAGCTTTGCCAACAGCAGAAGTCGTCAATAATCTTAAAAGTTTTGATGAGAATCCCTTCTCGTTAGGTGAAGCGGGCTTATTGCAGTCATGGACAAATCAATACGTGACGTATCAGGAATCAGCAGGAGACGATGTTAAGTTTAATTTAGAGTTACCGTATGATGCAAAAGAAACGGGAGCGTTGTATTACCGTCCGACATTCTACTATTCGATGGCTCAAACGTCGAAAGTTAAAGATGAGGCAGCTAAATTTATCGATTTTATTGTTAATGATGAAAAAGCGGCTAAAATCATCGGGACTGAGCGAGGCATTCCATCAAATAATAAAAATAAAGAGTTATTGTATCCAGACATGTCTGATACAGAAAAGAGAACGGCCGATTATTTAACGGAAGTAGCTGATATTGTGGGAGAGGCTTCACCTGTTCCGCCAATTGGCTATTCAGAATTAAATAACCACTTTAAAGATTTATATGCTGAGATTACTTACGACACGATGACTCCTGCTGAAGCCTACGATAGTTTTGTAGAAAAAGCAGAGGAAATTTTTTCAGAAAATTATACTGACTAAGGAATAGGGTGAAAAAATGAAGTTCTTTAAAAAAATGTCCAGTGACCGTCAGGATCTAGTTTCAGGTTATCTGTTTATTTCGCCTTTTATTATTGGGTTTCTCATGTTTATAGTTGTACCTATGGGAATTTCATTATTTATGGCCTTTCAAAATTACGACATGCTAACAGAAGCAAAGTTTATTGGATTAGATAACTTTAAAAAAATATTTTTTGATGATCCAAAATTTAGACAATCATTAAGTGTGACCGTCCGCTATGTTATCATGGCTGTTCCACTTCGGTTAATGATGGCATTAGCGGTTGCGATGCTCATTAATCGACCATCAAAATTATCAGGCGTTTACCGTGTGCTATTCTACATCCCATCAGTAATTGGTGGGAGTGTAGCTGTCTCAATTATGTGGCGTAATATTTTTGGAGACGCTGGTTTAATAAATGGTCTGTTAAATTCAATAGGATTAGAGTCAATCTACTTTTTCAAAAATCCAACGACGGCGTTATTAACGTTGATTTTACTGGCCGGTTGGCAATTTGGCTCTTCGATGCTAGTCTTTTTATCAGGGCTAAAAAATATTCCGATAGATTATTATGAAGCGGCACAGATTGATGGTGCAAGTAAGATCCGCCAATTTTTCAGTATAACTTTACCTTGCTTGACTCCCATTATATTTTTTAATCTGGTCATGCAAACTATTCAATCATTCTTGACCTTTACACCTGCCTACATTATTTCTAACGGAACTGGCGCGCCGCGAAATGGGACTTTAGTGTATTCACTATACGTCTATCAAAAAGCCTTTGCTGACTTTAAGATGGGCTATGCTTCGGCACTCGCTTGGATTTTATTAGTGATTGTTGGGCTCGTTACGCTGCTGCTATTTGCAACATCTAAGTTTTGGGTATTTTCAGAATCAGAGGAGGTGTAAGGAATGGAGAAGACAAAAAGTAGAAATTACATTGTTGATGGGATTATTTTAGTCGTCGCAATTTTATTGCTATACCCGGTTTTTTGGTTAATTTTTAGTTCGTTCAAGCCAAATGGTGACATCTTTAAAACGGCGACTGAATTGTTTCCAAGGGAATGGACGGTGGCTAACTTTATTACTGGTTTTGAGGGGATAGCTGGCATTAAATTTTGGCAATATATTTTCAATTCCTTGCGAATTGCGATCATTGCAACAATTGGTGCAGTCTGTTCTTCAGCTGTTATTTCATATGGCTTTGGCCGAATTAGATTTAAAGGAAAGGGGTTTTGGTTTGCCTGTGTGTTAGTGACAATGATGCTACCAGCAGAAATAATCATGGTGCCTCAGTATTTATGGTTTAATAAACTTAACTGGGTTAATACCTTATTTCCAGTAACTGTTCCATCATTTTTTGGTCAAGCTTTCTTCATCTTTTTAATGGTTCAATTTATTCGTGGCTTGCCAGTTGAACTAGATGAGGCAGCTAAAATGGATGGCTGTGGTCGTGTTGGAATCTTTTTCAGAGTAATTTTACCCTTGATAAAACCGTCATTAGCAACCTCAGCAATTTTTTCTTTTTATTGGAAATGGGAAGAATTGATTGGACCGATGCTGTATTTGACTAAACCTGAAAAATACACGGTATCAATCGCACTTAAACAATTTTTAGATTCATCAAGTAGTTCCAATTGGGGCGCAATGTTTGCCATGTCAGTCATCTCCTTGATTCCGGTTATTATTATTTTCTTCATGTTTCAAAAGTATATCGTTGAAGGCATCAGCACGACTGGCTTAAAATAAGTCAGTTTGCGCCAAGAAAGAGGAATGAGTTATGAAAAGAGATCATAATACAGTAGAGCATGCGGTAGAACGTAGTGAAATAATTGATCATATTCACAAAATGATGGGAAATTTAACGACTATCAAAGATAGTGGAGAGTTTTTAATTCATTTTAAAGAGCGGGTTGTGGATGATAAAAGCTGGAATGTTTGGAATTGGCCTCAGGGTGTTGGGCTTTATGGGATTTTTAAATACTACCAATTAACCAGCGATCCTCAAGCTCTAAAGATTGTTACGGATTGGTTTGAAAACCAATTGGAGATAGGGGCTCCACCTAAAAATATAAACACAATGGCACCATTATTGACGATGGCTTTTTTATACGAAGAAACTAGTGATCAGCGATTGCTACCGTATCTTGAAACATGGGCTGACTGGGCAATGAATGAATTACCTAAAACAAGAGAAGGTGGTTTTGAACATCTGACTTATGGCCCTGAAAATGTTCAACAGCTTTGGGATGATACGTTAATGATGACAGTTTTGCCTTTGGCTAAGATTGGTGTTTTGCTAAAGGAAGAGCGCTATATTGAAGAAGCCAAGAGGCAATTTATGCTTCATATTAAGTACCTAGTTGATTGTCAGACGGGGCTTTGGTATCATGGCTGGACATTTGAGGGGAATCATCATTATGCTGAAGCCTTGTGGGGGAGAGGGAATTGTTGGGTAACAATTGCTATTCCTGAGATTATTGATATTTTGGCCTTGCCAGAAGGAGATGGACTTCGCAACTTTTTAGTTGAAACCCTGAGCTCACAAATTGAGACTTTAGTCGAGTATCAAAAGGAGAGTGGCTTATGGTCTACCTTAATTTTAGAGCCAACTTCATATGAGGAATCATCATGTACGGCGGGATTTGCCTACGGAATTTTTAAAGCGGTCCGCAAAGGGTATATTAAACCAGAACTGAAAGCATCTGCTGAAAAAGCCATTCGTGCTTTGTGCCAGCAAATAAGTGAAGAGGGGGAGGTCCAAAATGTGTCTGTAGGAACTGGAATGGGACAAGATTTGGATTATTACCGGACTATCCCAATTACAGCGATGCCATATGGTCAATCTTTAGTAGTCTTAGCTTTTTCGGAATATTTATATGACTTTATTTAGTCACTTTACTTAAAGTGAGTTTTATAGCAATGAAAAGATGATGTGGCATTTTTGTCTCATCATTTTTTCTGGTTAAGGTGAGAAAATATGACTAATTTAGGAGGGAAACAAGTGAAAATTTTATTAGCAGGTGATTCTACGGTTGCGGACTACCCTGATTCACAAGTACCAATGACTGGTTGGGGACAGAGCTTAAAGCAGATATTATATCCAAAGGCCAAGTGGCAGATTATTAATTTTGCTAAGTGTGGGGCGACAACAAAATCGTTTATTTCAGAAGGGATTTGGGCGCGTTTATTAGCTGAGTTAGACCAAGGAGATGTGGTCTTAATTCAATTTGGACACAACGATCAAAAGAATGATAGTGGTGTTACACCTAATGACTTTTACCATTATCTAAAGAAGATGGTTAATCAAGTGTCTCAGTTAGGCGCCCAAGCTATTTTGTGTACACCGCTCGAGAGACGGTCGTTTCAAGAGGGAGAGTTTGTCAAAACATTGGATCAAGAAGCTCGAATCGTTAAACGAGTTGCGGCTGATACGATGACAAAAGTGATTGATTTGAATAGTTATAGTTTTTTACTTTATCAGTTGACTTCATGGTCAGAGGTTAAGGGATATTTTCTCCATCTTGGTGTAGATGAGTGGCCAAACTATCCATTGGGATTAGTAGATGATACCCATCTATCAGCGACTGGAGCAATAAAAATAGCAACCTATATTGCTAATCGTTTAAGCTCTTTACTTGATGAAACAGATTTCTTTGATGAGTACTATTATGGCGCCTGCATGTACCCCGAAGTGATTAGTCGTGAGACATTGGAGACAGATATCAACCATATGAAACGAATTGGCATGAATTTTGCCAGAATTGGTGAATTCATATGGAGCCAGTTAGAACCTAAAGAAGGCGAGTATGATTTACGTTTTTTGGAGGAGACTCTGGCTCTTTATCAAGCACAACAAATTAAGGTGGTGGTAGGAATTCCAACGCCAACACCACCGAGATGGTTAACACGAGACTATCCTGAGAGTCGTCTTAAAAATCAAGATGGTACTTATATGGCCCATGGTTCTCGTCAACATACCTGCACAAATAACCCTTATTTTCGTATGAAGGCATATCAGTTGGCTAAAAAGGTGGCTAAAGTTGCAGAGGCTTACGAGACTGTGATCGGTATTCAGCTGGATAATGAATTTAAGTGTCATGTGGATCTTTGTTATTGTGAGGCGTGTCAGGAAAGCTGGCAAAGTTGGTTAACTCAGAAGTATCAACAAGTCTCTAGTTTAAACCAAGCGTGGGGAACCGTTATTTGGAGTGAGAGATATGAGTCTTTTGAAGAAGTTGTCTTGCCAACTATCACGCCGTTTATCCATAATTCAAGTTTAATGACTGCTTTTCGGCGGTTCACAGCTTCGTCATTGAATGAATTTACTCATGGCTTATGTCACGCGATTCGAACAGAGACAGATAAACCAATCACGCATAATACTGCACTAGGCTTTAATTTGGATAATCAGGAGCTTTTTTCTGAGTTGGATGTAACGGCATTTGATACTTATGCCCCCACTCATACAGGTTATTCATTGAACCTAGATTTGTGGCGCAATCTAAAGGAGTCACCTGACATGCTACTGCTTGAAACGTCTACCTCGCATGCAGGACATTTAGAAATGTATCTTGATCCTCATCCACCCCAGTATTTACAAAATGAGGTTTTCATTGGTTTTGCTGCGGGGCTAAAGGCTTTTACATATTGGCATTTTCGGGGGCATTGCTTTGGAGTTGAACAGCCTCATAGTACGATCGTTACGGCGTGGGGCGAGCCTGATCTAGGGTATCAGGACGTAGTAGAATCAGGGAAATTGCTTGAAACATTAAGACCTTTTTTAAGTGAGACGGACATTGGTAAAGCTAAAATTGCGTTACTTTACTCAGATGAAGCTAAGCGATTTTATCACACTGAAACAGGGGGTAATTATGACTATAGAACCTTGATTACGGATTACTATAGTTCGATTAGGGGACAAGGCATAATGTTAGAGGTGATTCAAGAAACCGCTGATTTGTCGCAGTTTAACTTGGTCTTGATTCCATATTTACGATACATGTCGCCCAGTTTAGAAGCGAGCTTACAAGTTTTTGTAGAAGCAGGCGGGAAAGTAATCTTGGGGCCGATGACAGGAGACCGAACACAGGAACATGCTATGTCTGATCGGCATGGTTTGGGTAAATTGGGAGAATGGCTTGGATTAACTCAAGTGAATCAATTCAGCTGTCAAAGGATGTCAATTGTTGCGGAGTATCAGAGCGAATCAGTTTCGTTACACGGCTTAATTACTACTTTCGAAGTGGCGCAAGATGATCAAGCTTTGAGTGTGGTGACGTCTGATTTGGCTAAAGGAAAAGCCGTAGTATCTAAAAAACAAATGAAGAATGGGCAAGTGCTGTATGTCGGTGCTCAGTCGGAAAAGCTCGTTGCTAGTAAATGGTGGGATAATTTTATTCAAGCAGAAATTGCTTTATATGATGCAACTCATCATTTTTTGACAGTTAGTCCAGGAATTATTAATTATCAGCGAGAAAATCATCAGCGAGTTGATTTCTATTTGGCTAATATGACAGGAGAGGTTTGTGAGTATTCTCTTAGTCAAACTGCTCTGAATTTATTAACAAAACAAACTATGAGTGGCAATCAGATTTTACCAGCTTACGGTAGAGTAATTGTATCATTTTCAAAAGAGAGAGGGAGTTGATCGAATGTTGTCAATTGGAGTACGCGGTCACGATGTATCTGGCCAAAAAACGATAGAAGAGCTGGCACTGTCTCTTCAAAGGAAGCAAATTAATTATGTGCAATTTGCTTTTAACATGTCTTTTCCAGAACTGGTGACACCATTGTCAAAATTAACTTCGGGCTTAGCGGTTGCTGTTCGTCGAACTTTTAGAGAGAGGGACGTAACAATTGGGATATTAAGTTGCTATATTAATATGATTCATCCCGATTTGGTTCAAAGAGAGGAGGCTTTGGCTCGTTTTGAAACATATCTAAGTTTTGCAGGGTGCTTTGGGTCGCCTTTGGTTGCAACTGAAACGGGTTGCGTTCATTCGACGATTCGTTATACAACTGAAAACTATACGGAAGAAGCATTTCAACTGGTGGTTCAATCTGTGTCTCGCCTCACACAGATGGCCGAAAAATATGGAACGTTAGTAGGCATTGAACCTGGAATCAATCACCCTATTTATTCACCGGACAAGACACAAGCGTTAATTGAGGCGGTTGATTCTCCCAATTTAAAAATTATTTTAGACCCGACCAACTTGATAACCGCTAAAAGCTATTTAGAGCAAAAAGACTTGATAAAAAAATCATTTGATTTATTTGGCCCTAAAATTGATGCGATTCATTTGAAGGATTTTATTGTATCAGAAGGTCAAATCGTTCCTGTCGCTTTTGGACATGGCGTGATGGATATTGACTGGTTTTTAGCTTTTTTAAGGGAACAGAAACCGGGAATTATCGTTATCTTGGAAGAAACTAAGGACGATTTTATTGAAGAAGCCGTTAGTTTTTTTAATCGCGTTACTAGATAATAAAAAAGAAATCAGCCTCAATGTGAGAGCTGATTTCTTTTTTTAGAGGGCTAGTCAGTCTTAAGGATGAGTGATTAAGAAGAATTTTTAAGTCTTAAGAGGGAGTCTTAAATTAATTTTTTAACGTATACTGGGCTTATAATCAAGTAAGAGAGTATTGAGCAGGAGGAGAATTATGGGAAAATCTGTGCTACAGATAAAAAATTTGTCAAAGAATGTTGGTAAAAAATCGATTGTACGAAACATTAATTTTGATGTTTATCAAGGAGAGGTCTTTGGATTATTAGGTCCAAATGGTGCGGGGAAAACGACCATTATACGGGCAATTGTCAGCCTTATTAGACGTTCATCGGGAACAGTTATGATTAATGGGGTAGATGTCAGTGTTGATTTTAAAGGGACAATCAATGAAGTGGGCGCAATTATTGAAAATCCTGAATTCTATATGTATTTATCAGGGTGGGCTAATCTTCAGCAGTTTGCAAGAATGAGCCGCAAGTCAATTACAGATGAGCGGATGAAAGAAATTGTTGAGCGCGTTAAATTAACAGAGGCAATCAATCAAAAGGTTAAAACCTATTCGTTAGGGATGCGTCAACGTTTGGGATTAGCTCAGGCGTTGCTGCATAAACCTGCTATTTTAATTTTAGATGAACCGACAAATGGACTGGATCCACAAGGGATGGCTGAATTTCGAGAAATAATTCGTGAAGTGTCTGCTCAGGGGACGGCTGTTTTGATTTCGAGTCATTTACTGAGTGAAATTCAACAAATAACAGATCGTTTTGCTATTATTGAAAAGGGGGAATTGACTCATATTGAAACGATGACGGAGATGGTCGACGAGGCTAGTACGAAGTATCTGTTTAAAGTGGAAGATGCGGTATCTGCTCAGGCAGTTCTTGTTAACATCGAGGTTGAGTCAGAAGTGAGAGAGCCTCAAGTCCTTGAGGTGATTATAAGCGAAGAGGAAGTACCAATGGTGATTGATGAATTAGTTAGAAATGAGCAAGCTATCTTTGCTGTATCTGCTAAATCCGCCTCTCTGGAAGAGCGATTCTTTGAGCTTACGAAAGGAGGATCACTATAATGATAGCATTGATAAAAAATGAACTGGTTAAATTATTTGGACGTAAAGCTAGTTGGATCATGCAAATTGTATTGGTACTTTGTATGTTTGGTATGGCGTTTATTATAGTGAAAAGTAATGACTCTATGAAGAGTTATTATCAGCAGTCGAATGAATCTTATGAATTTAAGGGTGGGATGACTGCTTATGAAAAAAAGGATGGTTCAATTATTAGCCAACAAGAATTGTGGAACAGTGAGCAGGCTGAAAATGAAGAACTTAAAGAAGTATCGTTGTCATTAGAAAAAACAATCACGACTCTTGAAAAAAATTTAGAAACGTATCAATCTCAACCTAAAAAGTATAATAAAGAATTAATTAAGCTAACAAAAAAAGAATTGGCTTATTATCAAGCGTATCAAAAGAAAGGTCAGGTACCTGCTGATCCTCAAAAAGGAACAACGGGAGCCCAATTTTTTAGTAGCTATGGTCAAATATACATTTTAGGAACGTTGTTTGCTGTCATCATTGCTAGTATGATTATTGCAACGGAGTTTTCTGGTGGCACTATAAAATTATTGTTAATTCGACCTTATAGTCGTATGCAAATCCTGTGGTCAAAATATATTGTGACGATTTTCTATGGCTTGCTAACGTCGGTTGTTATGGCTGCTTCAGCCTTTGCTTTTTCATTCATGCTACCAAGTCAGTCGTTGACTGTACCGCTTTCGGCTGAGATGGGGGCAAAAACTGCAATTACAATTGCTAGTCAGCTTTTTGGAAGCAACTTGCTATTGATGATCTTGTACATTACAATTGCATTCTTTTTTTCAGCGGTCATTCGCTCACAAGCATTGGCTGTTGGGGTCGGGATGGGGATCTTGTTCTCTGGTAGTATTTTAGGTCAAGTTTTGCCAAGTTTGATCGAGAAGTACAATTGGTTGAAATGGATCTTATTCAATTTATTAGGATTGAATAATCAAGTTTTGGATGTGAATTATTTAGCGGGTGGAAATTTAAGTATTACGGCAACTGTCGTAGGGATTATCATCTATATTGTCCTAATTTTTAGTGCAACATTAGCAATCTTTAATAAGCGAGATGTGGCTCTTTCTTAAAAGGAGAGTCAGTTGAATTGAGAAATAGTCAGTGTGTTGGCTGACTATTTCTCAATTTTTATGTTGTTGACAAAAGTAACAGGGCCCCTTATAATAAATCAGGTAACTGCTTTCTTAGTTATGATTAGCGGTTGTGGCGGAACGGCAGACGCACTACCTTGAGGGGGTAGCGAGGGCAACCCTCGTGTGAGTTCAAATCTCATCAACCGCATAATATTAATCACACCATCATAGAGCTAGACTGTTGTCTCTCTTATGCTGGTGTTTTTGATAAACAAAAGGACTCGTCTGTCATATTTATCTATATGCTATTTATTAGGATAAAAATAGGTTTACGGTTGATAGTAATAGGCTTGTCTCTCTGATTATCTAAAGTTATTGGCAGAATATTAGGAATCTTGGACAATGACCATTCTTTTTATTGTGAGTAAAAAGAAATAATGGTAGCGTGTACAATTAGTGGGGAAACTGTGGTACACTGGACTAAATAGTAGGATTATGGGGTTGGCTAATCTTTATCAGTTACCTGGGTAGTTATATGATAGGATCAGTTCAGTTAATGAATGAATTCCTTAAGAGGAGCTTATTTTTAAATGATAAAAAAACGAGTGGTGTCACGCGTGGTGTGACAAATGGATAGAAGAAAATTAGTAATTATAAGAGTTAGAGAGTTAAGTCAAAGCCTGATCTAAAAGTAATTGAGACATGTAAAAGGGGAGAGATGGGTAATAATTACAACTATTTCCTTTATTCAAAAGTGAACTAAAAAAACGAGTAGTGTCACGAGTGGTGTGACAAACGAATAGAAGAAAATTAGTAATTATAAGAGTTTAGGTAAGGCCCAATCTAAAAGTAATAGAGACTTGTAAAAGGGGAGAGATAGGTGATAATTACAGCTATCATCCAGATTCAAAAATGAACTAAAAAAACGAGTGGTGTCACGCGTGGTGTGACTTTGGGATAAAAAAGGTAGTTGAAAGAAAATAATAGTTGGTTCAAGTAACTTCTTGGTGTGATAAGTCAAGAGGCTTTTTTTATTGAGCTTAAATAGGGAGTTATGATGATTGTCAAGAGATTAAGAGTTGATAATAATGGGTGCTTGTAATTTTAGCATCAAAAAAGTTAAGTTGATAGGTAAATCAGATTGATTGTTATCTCTGTTTTAGATAACAAAATCTTTTTTTATAAAAATGTTGACAAGTGTTTTTTAGTCTGCTAATATGATGAATAAGTTAAATTGATATTAAAAAATAATGAGAAAAACGTTGATGAGAAAAGTAAATTGTGATGAAAGTTTTACAGAGAGTCCTGTTAGGTGAAAGAGGACAGCCAACACACAGTTGAAAATGGTCTTTGAGTTGCTTGAGTGAGCAGATAGCTGTGAATTCAAGATGGGAACGCCCATTATAGCGTCAGAGTATGCGATAGATAAGTGAGACTATCAAGTACTTGGAGAGGCAAAATCAGTGATGATTTTGCAAACAAGGTGGTACCACGTTGGTTTGTTTATCAAACTCCCGTCCTTGAATAAGTGCAGCTAGCAGACTTATTCAAGGATGGGAGTTTTTTTTGTAAAAAAGTTAAGGCATTGATAGTGATAATAAAATGAAAAGGATGATGATGATGACAGCAGTAAAAAGTTCGAATTTAGGATACCCACGTTTAGGAGAAAAAAGAGAATGGAAACGCGCCTTAGAACGCTATTGGAGTGGTCAAAGTAGTCGCGAGGAGCTATTGTCAACGACTAAAGCATTACGTTTAGATTCTCTAAAAAAACAGCAAATTAAAGGGATTGATTTGATTCCTGTCGCAGATTTTTCTTTGTATGACCATATTTTAGATACAAGTGTAGCGTTTAATGTGATTCCAGAACGGTTTCAAAAGACAGAGAGCGACTCGTTGACAACATACTTTGATATTGCTCGTGGAAACGACTTGGGAGTCGCATCAGAAATGACTAAGTGGTTTAATACCAATTATCATTATATTGTGCCAGAACTAGGGAATGTTAGGCCAGAATTAAGGGATAATCGTTGGTTAAGCTATTATTTAGAAGCGAAAGAGGCGTTAGGGATTGATGGGAAACCAGTAATTGTTGGACCGATAACTTATTTAAAATTAGGTAAAGGCTACGAGCCTGCTCAATTTGATGAGCTACTTGATCAATTTATTCCAGTTTATCAACAGGTTCTAAAGGAGCTTGCAGAAGTAGGTGTTAAATGGGTCCAAATCGATGAGCCCTATTTAGTAACTGAGGTATCTAAGGAAGATTTAGGGCGCTATCAAACAACTTATCAACGATTAAGTGAAGCGGCTCCAGAATTAAATATTGAATTGCAATCTTATTTCGAAAGTGTTGACGAGCTACAAACAATAGTGTCGTTACCTGTTGCCGCCATTGGCCTAGATTTTGTTCATGATCAAGGTGAGACATTGGCTCAATTAAAAGAAGTTGGTTTTCCGAAAGATAAAATTTTGGCGGCAGGACTTATTGATGCACGAAATGTCTGGGCGAGTGACCTAACTAAGAAATTAGCCACAGTGAAGGAACTATTAACTTTAGTCAGTCCTGAGCAGTTATGGCTACAGCCTTCAAATAGTTTACTTCATGTTCCAATAACCAAAGCTAATGAGACAAAGCTTGACTCTGTTCTATTAGGAGGTCTGGCATTTGCTGATGAAAAACTATCAGAATTAGCGATTTTAACAAAAGCAGTGAATCAAGGGAAAGAGGCTGTGCGAGATGAATTGAGTACTAATCAGCAAGCCTTGACCGCATTAAATGATTCGCCTGATCGAAATAACTCAGAGGTTAAAGCAGCAATTGCTGGGTTGGCTGAACTAAACAACGAACGCCGATCACCATTTTCCGAACGGATTAAGGCGCAAAAGGCATGGTTAAATCTGCCATTATTACCAACCACGACAATCGGTAGTTTTCCGCAGTCACCAGAGGTACGTCAAAAACGGGCTGCTTGGCTGAAAGGGGACGTGTCTCAAAAAGATTACGAGACGTTTATTGAAAGTGAGATAGCACGTTGGATTGCTATTCAGGAAGAGTTAGATATTGACGTGCTCGTTCATGGTGAGTTTGAACGAACTGACATGGTTGAGTATTTTGGTCAAAAGTTGGCAGGTTTTCAAGCCACGACTTTCGGCTGGGTTCAATCTTATGGATCACGAGCAGTTCGTCCACCGTTGGTCTATGGTGATGTGGCATTTATTGAGCCGATTACAGTTAAGGAAAGTGTCTATGCTCAATCGTTGACCACGCGTCCAGTTAAAGGAATGTTGACCGCTCCGGTAACGATAATCAATTGGTCCTTTGTTCGTGACGATGTACCAAAAACGGTGGTAGGCAATCAAATTGGTTTAGCGCTTAGGAAAGAAGTTGAGGCGCTAGAAGCGGCAGGGATTAACATTATTCAAGTAGATGAGCCAGCTTTACGAGAGGGCCTTCCTTTGAAACGGTCGCGTTGGGAAGCCTACTTGGATGCGGCGGTTTATTCATTTAAATTGACGACCACTTCTGTTGCTAATGAGACGCAAATACATACTCACATGTGTTATGCCGAGTTTGACGATGTGATTGAGACGATTAATGCGCTAGATGCAGATGTGATTTCCATTGAAGCCTCACGTAGTCATGGCGAAATCATTTCGACTTTTGAGCAGCATACCTACGATAAAGAGATTGGTCTAGGGATTTATGATATTCATAGTCCACGGGTCCCGAGTTTGGAGGAACTATTAGGAAATATTAGACGTCCGTTACAGGTTATTCCTGTTGAACAATTTTGGATTAATCCTGATTGTGGGCTGAAAACGCGGAAAGAACCAGAAACGATTGCGGCCTTGGCTAAACTAGTTGAAGCAACTAAAATTGTTCGACAAGAGTATCAAGTTAACTAAAGGGAAAGTTGGTGACCCATCATGGGATTGAAAGAGGCATTAGGCTCAAAATTATTAATAGCAGACGGCGCAATGGGCACTATGCTTTACCAGTACGGGATTGATCGCTCTCAGGAAGAGTTAAATTTGTCTCATCCAGAGGCGATTAGGGCGATTCATCAAGCGTATATCGAGGCTGGCGCTGACATTATTCAAACCAACACTTATGGAGCTAACTACCTTAAGTTAGCTCGTTATGGGTTAGAAGATCAGGTTCAAGAAATTAATGAAGCGGCAGTGATGATTGCACGTGAAGCTGTAGCGGAGACTGATACTTTTGTAATCGGGACGATTGGTGGCATACGAGGAGCGATTGATGCGAAGATAAATCAACCTTCTTTAACGGAAATCGTTCGCGGATTTAAGGAACAGTTATACAGTTTATTAGTAGCTCAAGTCGACGGAATTTTGTTAGAAACCTATTATGATTTAGAGGAATTAAAGACTGTTTTAGCTATAGCGCGTCAGGCAACGACTCTCCCGATTATCACTAATGTGACTTTACATGAAGTTGGCTATTTGCAAAATGGTCAAACGTTGGCGTCTGCTTTGGATGAATTAGCTGAATTAGGAGCAGATGTCGTCGGGATAAATTGTCATTTAGGGCCTCATTTTATGGCTAAAAGTTTTGAATCTGTCCCGATTCATAGTTCTGTCATTTTAGGGGCGTTTCCTAATGCAAGTTTTCCAGCTCTTCAAGACGGAAAAATTGTCTATGAGAATGAGGTCGATTATTTTCAAGGGTTTGGTGAACTGTTTAGGCAGGAAGGTCTTGGGTTGATTGGTGGTTGCTGTGGAACGACGCCGGAGCACATTGCTGCTTACCGTAAAGGTCTGACGGATTTGAGCCTTATAAAAAATAAAGAGGTTATTCCTTTGGCTGATATTGCTTTAAAGCAGCAATCTGAAAGACAGAGGCCCCGTTTAGTTGAGCAACTGGAACGAGAATATACGGTTATTGTTGAATTAGCACCGCCTCGAACATTAAATACGACGACTTTTTTCAAAGGGGCTGTGAAACTTAAGAAGGCTGGTGTTGATGCTCTCACTTTATCGGATAATTCTTTAGCAAGTGCGCGCATCAGTAATTTGGCTCTTGCAGCAATCTTGAAGCATGATTTCGATATTCGGCCATTAGTTCATTTGACGACGAGAGATCATAATCTAATCGGCTTAAATTCTCAAATTATGGGATTGCATACTTTGGGTATCCATGATGTATTAGCGGTGACAGGCGATCCAGCGAAGGTTGGCGATTTTCCGGGAGCTTCTTCAGTTTATGATATTAACTCATTTGAGTTGATTAATTTATTTAAGAAGTTCAATGAAGGTCTATCGTATACTGGAAAAAATATGGGAGAAAAGGCTGATTTTCAGGTTGCTTCTGCATTAAATCTCAATTTACCGCGCTTTGAACGAGCAGGTCGTTTGTTGAAGAAGAAGCAAGCGGCTGGGGCAGATTTTTTTATCACACAGCCGATTTTTGATGGTGATCGAGTGACGCTATTAAAGGAAGTGATGAGAGAATCAGCTATTACGATACCTGTTTTTATTGGTGTAATTCCACTAGTTTCTAGTCGGAATGCTGAGTTTTTACATAATGAAGTACCTGGAATTGTGCTGACAGATCAGACTCGCCAACGGATGAAGGAAGCTGAAAAGAATGGCAATGAAGCTGAAGTGGGTGTGATAATTGCGAAAGAATTGATTGACATAATTTGTCGTGATTTTACAGGTGTTTACTTGATGACGCCATTCATGAATTATCATTTAACGGCGGAGTTGACACGTTACATTAAGGAAAAAAATAGTCAGATACGGTTAAAAGCTCAATAAGTTGTAGCTTTTCATACGTTGCAAACTTTAATTATTACTGCTAGACAGATAATTGTTTAGTTTTAGCTATTAATACTTAAAGACATGGGGTGTGATCTTGGCAAGTTTCACTGATCTTCAGTTATTCTGATAGCCTAGTTTTTTAGCACCTATACCTCTAGTGATTGCTATTTTCAGCTTAATTTTATTTGTGAGAGTAAGCTGAAAATAGCTGTTACAAATGGTCCAAGAATTTAGTTTGAAACAACTCTCAATTTTTACTGCATTCCTTGATATTCCTCAAGACCTTCATAGTGAAGCCATGGCTTATCTGAACAGCGATAAATATGATAACTTGAAAAATTTTGTTTATCAAAATCTGAAAATTCCTCGATACACCCCATTTCGAATGTCATTGTTTCTGGTGTGCTTTCTTTGATATGCCATAATGTACTTCCACAACGTGCGCAGAAAACTCTCTTTTTGCCTTTTGTCGCTTCATAAAACTTTAAAAATTCTTCTCCAGAGATAAGTGTGAAGTCTTTTTTTTGAGCAGTTAAATTGGACGAAAAGGGAGCTGAATGTGCTTTTCGACAATAGTTACAATGGCAATGAACAAGTGGTCCTTTCATCTCCTTGATCTCGTAATGTACGACCCCACATAGACAATTTCCTTTAATCATATGATTCCTCCTCGTATAATAAGGTTATCAGATTTATTCTGATAGTTCCTTTTCATCCCCATAAGGGGTATGATTATTTCGTACAGATAGAGGTCGTAGTATTCCTCCTTGAAGTTTTGTCT